>NZ_JBHVRW010000005.1:292800-443210 GCF_042885475.1 Streptomyces sp. NPDC058051 | reverse complement strand
CCGCTCCGCCTGCCCCCGCAACGCCCCCACCGACCGCCCCGACACCACCACAGGCACCACACCCACACCCACACCAGAACCCGACCCGGAACCCGGCTCGGTACCCGACTCGCGGGCCGGCTCCGGAGCATCCGCAGGGGCCTGTTCGAGGACGACGTGGGCGTTGGTGCCGCTGATCCCGAACGAGGACACCGCCGCGCGCCTCGGCTGCCCGGTCTCGGGCCACGAGCGCGTCTCGGTCACCAACTCGACGGATCCTGCCGTCCAGTCGACCGCGGGGGTGGGCTCGTCCACGTGCAGGGTCTTCGGCACGACGCCGTGCCGCATGGCCATGACCATCTTGATCACACCGGCCACCCCGGCGGCGCCCTGCGTGTGCCCGATGTTCGACTTCAACGAACCCAGCAGCAGCGGCTCGTCGCCCGACCGGGACTGCCCATACGTCGCCAGCAGCGCCTGCGCCTCGATCGGATCACCGAGCGACGTCCCCGTACCGTGCGCCTCCACCACATCCACCTCGGCGGGAGAAAGACCCGCGTTGGCCAGCGCCTGCCGGATCACCCGCTGCTGGGACGGACCGTTCGGCGCGGTCAGACCGTTCGACGCACCGTCGGAGTTCACCGCACTGCCACGGATCACCGCCAGCACCGGCAACCCCCGCCGCTGCGCCTCCGACAGCCGCGCCAGCACCAGCACGCCCACACCCTCGGAGAAGCAGGTACCGTCCGCCGAGGCAGAGAACGCCTTGCACCGGCCGTCCGGCGCGAGCCCGCGCTGCCGGGAGAACTCCACGAACACACTGGGGCCCGACATCACGGTGGCGCCGCCCGCGAGGGCGATGTCGCATTCCCCGCTCCGCAGTGCCTGCTCCGCCAGGTGGATCGACACCAACGACGACGAGCACGCCGTGTCCAGCGTCATCGTCGGCCCGACCAGGCCCAGCGCATAGGAGATCCGGCCCGAGGCGACACTGGTGGTGCCGCCGGTGAGCACGAAGCCCTCCAGCTCCTCGGGCGTCGTGCCCGCGCGCGGCATGTACTCCTGCGCGATCACGCCGACGAACACGCCGGTCGAACTGCCCCGCAGCGACGCCGGGTCGATGCGGGAGTTCTCCAGCGCCTCCCACGAGGTCTCCAGCAGCACCCGCTGCTGCGGGTCCATCGCCAGCGCCTCGCGCGGCGATATCCCGAAGAACTCGGCGTCGAACTGGCCGGCTTCGGGCAGGAAGCCGCCCTGCGTGAGGTAGGTGGTGCCCGGCGCGTCGGGATCCGGGTCGGACAGCCGGTCGAGGTCCCAGCCCCGGTCGGCCGGGAAGTCCGTGAGGGCTTCCCCGCCGTCCCGGACCAGTTCCCACAGCTCCTCGGGGGTGCGGGGGGCACCGGGGAAGCGGCTGGCCATGCCGACGATCGCGATCGGCTCGCGGGCGACGGCCTGGGCGTCGCGCAGCTCTCGCTGTGCTCGCTGCAGGTCCGTCGTGACCCGCCTCAGATACTCCCGAAGTTTCTGCTCGTTGGACATACCGGGCAGTCCCCTTCTGTTTCTGTTCGGACAGGCGAGATCACGCGGTGTCGAGTGCGCCGTCGATGAAGTCGAAAAGTTCGTCGTCGGAGGCCGCGGTCAAGTCCCGCTCCTCCTCCGGGTCGGCGGGCGCCGTGAGTCGGCGCAGCACCTCCTGCAGTTGTTTGGCGAGCGCGCCCCGCTCGTTCTCGTCGAGCTGCGCCACGGCGAGCCGGTCGAGTTCCGTCACGAGCGAGCGCACGGTCGTCTCCTCGGCGGGCACGAGGAGTTCGTCCAGGAAACCGGCGAGTTCGGCCGGTGTCGGGTGGTCGAACACGACCGTCGGAGGCAGCCGTAGCCCCGTGCCGTTGCCCAGCCGGTTGCGCAGCTCCACCGCTGTCAGTGAGTCGAACCCGAGGTCCTTGAAGGCGCTGTCCGCGTCGACCGCCGAAGCCGTGCTGTGCCCGAGGACGATCGCCGCGGACTCCCGTACCAGCTCCAGCAGTTCCTTGCGCCGCTGCGGTGCGGGCAGTTCGACCAGACGGTCCGTCCTGGTCGTGGCAGCCGCCGACGCGACGACCCGGCGCCGGGCCGGTGCGGCCGGGTCCAGCGCGGCCAGCAACTCGGGCACCGGCCGGCCGCTCTGCCGCAGGCGGGCCACGTCGACCGGCACCGCCAGTGCCACCGGACGGTGCAGGCCGAGTGCGGCGTCGAACAGGGCCAGACCCTGCTCGTCGGTGATCGCGCCCAGTCCCATCCGGGCCAGCCGGTCCCGGTCGGTCTCGCTCATGTGCCCGGTCATCGCACTCACCTGGGCCCACAGGCCCCACGCGATCGACATGCCCGGCAGCCCGAGCCCGCGGCGGTGTTCCGCGAGGCCGTCGAGGAACGCGTTCGCCGCGGCGTACCCGCCCTGGCCCGCGTTGCCCAGCACTCCGGCGGCCGAGGAGAACAGCACGAACAGGGAGAGGTCGTGATCCTGCGTCAGTTCGTGCAGGTGCCACGCCGACCGCGCCTTCGTCCGCAGTACGGTGTCGAGGTCTTCCCGCGTCAGGGCTTCCAGCACGCCGTCGGCGAGCACCCCGGCCGCGTGGACCACTCCGGTCAGCCGGTGCGCGGACCGGATCAGTTCCGCCACGGACTCCCGGTCGGCGACGTCACACGCCACCACGGACACCTCGGCGCCCGCCGCGCTCAGGTCCGCGACCAGTTCGGTCACGCCGTCGGCGTCGGGGCCGCGCCTGCTGGTCAGCAGCAGCCGCCGCACGCCGTGTTCGGTGACCAGGTGCCGGGCGATGAGTCCGCCGAGCACTCCCGTCCCGCCGGTGACCAGCACCGTGCCGTCGGGGTCGAGCGGCGCCGGCAGCGTCAGGACGATCTTGCCGACGTGCCGGGCCTGGCTGAGGTACCGGAACGCCTCCGGTGCGCGGTGGATGCTGAACGTGGTGAGCGGCATCGGTCGCACCGCGCCCTCGTCGAACAGGACACGGATCTCCTCCAGCATCTCGCCGATGCGGTCGAACCCGGCCTCCATCACGTCGAACGCCCGGTACCGGACTCCGGGATACGCCTGTGCGATCTCCTCGGCGTCACGGATGTCGGTCTTGCCCATCTCCACGAACCGTCCACCGCGCGGCATGAGGGCGAGCGATTCCTCGACGTGCTCGTTCGCCAGCGCGTTGAGGACCACGTCCACGCCACGACCGCCGGTGCTGTTCCCGAAGTGCGTCGCGTAGCCCAGGCTGCGGGAATCGGCGAGGTGGTCGTCGTCGAAACCCCATGCGCGCAGCACGTCGCGTTTGCCGGAGCTGGCGGTGCCGAACACCTCGGCGCCCCAGTGCCGGGCGAGTTGCAGGGCCGCGAAGCCCACACCGCCGGTGGCGGCGTGCAGCAGCAGCGACTCGTCCGCCCGGAGTCCGGCCAGGTCCGCGAGACCGTAGTACGCCGTCAGGTACACCACGGGAACACCGGCGGCCTGCGCGAACGACAGGCGCTTCGGCATCGGGGCGACCAGTCGGCGATCGGAGATCGTGACGGAGCCCAGGCCGCCGGTGAACAGGCCCATCACCCGGTCACCGGGGGCGAGCCCGGTGACGTCCGCACCGACCTCCAGCACGATTCCCGCGCCCTCGCCGAGCGACGACCACTCGTCCTGCTGCACCATGCCGAGTTCCAGCAGCACGGCCTTGAAGTTCAGACCGCCCGCCCTCACCGCGACGCGCACCTCGCCCGCCTCCAGGGGACGCAGCACCTCGGGGCACGTGGTGAGGGACAGTCCGTCGAGTTCACCGCGGTAGGTCAGGGCCAGCCGCCAGGGCTGGTCATCGGGCGCCGCCAGCGCCGGCGACGCGGACGCGCGGACCAGCCTCGGCACCGCGCCGTGACCACCGCGGACGATCAGTTCCGGATGGTCGGCGGCCATCGCGGCGGGCAGCGCGGCCCGCGTGTGCGGATGGTCGTCGACGTCGATGTGGCGGATCCGGCCGGGGTGTTCGGTGCGCGCGGTACGCAGGAGCCCGGTCACCGCGCGGTGCGCCGGCTCGTCCGCCCGGGTGAGGACGACGAGCGGGACGTCGGTGAGGTGGTGCTCCGCGAGCCATTCCCGCACCACGTGCAACGTCCGGGCGACGACGTCCTCCAGCTCGCCGGTGGGGCACGTCCACAGTGCGGCGGTCGCCGACACCGGCGGGGCCGGGCGGTCGTCGCCGTCCGGCGCGAGCGTGACCCAGCCCTGCTCCGCGGGCGGATCCGGGAGTTCGACCGCCACCGTGTCCAGGCCGAACAGTGCCGAGGCGTCCACCCGGGCCTGCCCGAGCGCGCCCGCGTCCACCGGCCGCAGCGCCAGCTCCCCCACCGAAGCCACCGCCTGCCCGGACTCGTCGGTCACGAGCAGCGCGATCGAGCCCGAACCCACCGGGGACAGGCGCACCCGGGCCGTCCTGGCCCCGGTCGCGAACAGGTGGACGTCGGTCCAACTGAACGGTATGCGTACGCCGTTGGTCTCGGCCAGGCCGGCCGTGTGCAGCGACGCGTCCAGCAGCGCCGGGTGCAGGCCGAAGTCGGAGACGTCCTGGTCCTCCGGCAGCTCGACCGACGCGTAGAACACGTCGCCGTCCTGCCATGCGGCGCGCACGCCGCGGAAGGCCGGACCGTAGGAGTAGCCGCGGTCGGCCAGGGACTCGTAGAACCCGTCCACCGGCACGGCGACCGCGCCCGGTGGCGGCCAGGCCGTCAGATCGTCCGGCGCGGCGGGGACTTCGGCGGTCAGCATGCCGTGCGCGTGCCGGGTCCAGTCGTCCGTCCCGCTCGGGCTGGTGTGCACGCTCACCGGCCGCCCGTCACCGGCTTCCGGGCCGATCAGCACCTGGAGGTCCAGTTCGGCGTCGAGGACGATCGGTTCCTGCATGGTGAGCTCGGCCAGATGACCGCAGCCGATCCGGTCCCCGGCGTGCAGGGCGAGTTCGACCATCGCGGCACCGGGCAGCAGGACCGATTCGCCGAGTGCGTGGTCGGCCAGCCACGGCTGTGCGGTGCGTGACAGCCGTCCGGTGAGTACGAGGGTTTCCGCGTCCGCCGTGCGCACCATCGCGCCGAGCAGCGGATGGTCCGCCTGTCGCAGACCGAGGGCCGCGGTGTCGCCGGCCCCCACGGGTTCCTGCAGCCAGTAGCGCCGGCGTTGGAACGGGTAGGTCGGCAGCTCCGCCGCGGCCGGCGGTATGCGCCAGTCGATGTCGATGCCGTGCACGTACGCCTTGGCCGTCGCGGCGCGGAAGCGCGCCGGGCCGCCGTCGTCACGGCGCAGCGACTCCAGCACGACCGCGTCGGGCACCTCCGCCTCCTCGGCCGTCTCGCCGATGGCGGTCGTCAGCACGGGGTGTGCGCTGACCTCGACGAACACCCGGTGCCCCTGGTCGAGCAACGCGCGGGTGCCCTCGGCGAAGCCGACGGTCCGGCGCAGGTTGCGGAACCAGTACGCGGCGTCCAGTTCCGGGCCGGCGACGACCTCGTTGGTGACCGTGGAGTGGAACGGAACCCGGGTGGGCCGCGGCCGGAGGCCGGACAAGGCCGTCATGATCTCGTCCCGCAGGGCCTCGACGGACGCCGAGTGCGAGGCGTAGTCCACCGGGATGATCCGCGCGCGGACCCCGTCGGCCTCGCAGGACGCGACGAGGTCGGCCAGGTCGGCGGGCGTGCCCGCCACGACCGTGCTGCCGGGCCCGTTGACCGCGGCGATCTCCACCGTGCCGTCGTAGCGCTCGATCCGGTGCGCCGTGTCGGCCGCCGGGAGTTGGACGGATGCCATGCCGCCGGTGCCGGACAGGCGCGTGATGGCCTTGCTGCGCAGGGCGACGACGGTCGCGGAGTCCGCGAGGGACAGTCCTCCGGCCACGTACGCGGCGGCGATCTCGCCCTGGGAGTGGCCCATCACCGCGTCGGGGGCCACACCGTGGTGCTGCCACAGTGCGGCGACCGAGATCATGACGGCCCACAGTGCCGGCTGGACCACGTCCACCCGCTCCAGTGGCCCGGCGAGTTCGTCGAGGAGGTTCCAGTCGACGTGCGGGGCGAGGGCTTCGGCGCAGTCGTCCAGCTGGGCGCGGAAGACGTCGGACTCGCGGTACAGGTCGAGTGCCATGCCGGACCACTGCGAGCCCTGGCCGGGGAACACGAACACCGTCTTGCCGCGCGGGCGTGCGGTGCCGAGCAGGACGTCCGGGGACGGCCGTCCCTCGGCGAGTGCCTGGAGTCCCGGCAGCGGGTCGTCGCCGGTCACGGCCGCGCGCTGGAGCAACTGCGGTGCGCGGGTGGCCAGCGCACCGGCCACGGGCATGTCCGGGTGGGCCGTCAGGTGGGCGTGCAGTTGCCGCGCCCTGGCCTCCAGCGCCGTCGGGGAGGAGGCGGACAGCAGCAGTGGTACGGCCGCGTGCCCGGACTCCGGATCCCGCACCGGCTCAGCCTCGGACTCCGGCTTCGACGGGGCCTGCTCGATGATCAGGTGGGCGTTGGTGCCGCTGATCCCGAAGGCCGAGACGGCGGCCCGGCGCGGCCGGTCGGCCTCGGGCCAGGCCCGCTCCTCGGTCAGCAGTTCCACCGCGCCCGACTCCCAGTCCACCGCGGGGGTCGGCTCGTCGACGTGCAGCGTCCTCGGCAGCATCCCGTGCCGGAGCGCCAGCACCATCTTGATCACGCCACCGACCCCGGCCGCGGCCTGGGTGTGCCCGATGTTGGACTTCAACGAGCCCAGCCACAGCGGCTGTCCCTCCGGCCGCTCCTGGCCGTAGGTCGCCAGCAGCGCCTGCGCCTCGATCGGGTCGCCGAGCCGGGTGCCGGTGCCGTGCGCGTCCACGACGTCCACGTCAGAGGGTGTGAGGCCCGCGTCGTTCAGTGCGCGGCGGATGACCCGCTGCTGGGACGGGCCGTTGGGAGCGGTGAGGCCGTTGGAGGCGCCGTCGGAGTTCACGGCGCTGCCCCGGATCACGGCATGGACCGGGTGCCCGAGCCGTTGGGCGTCGGAGAGCCGTTCCAGCACCACCATGCCGGCGCCCTCGGACCACCCGGTGCCGTCCGCCGTCGCGGAGAACGCCTTGCACCGTCCGTCCGCGGCCAGCCCGCGCTGGCGTGAGAACTCCACGAAGGTGTCCAGGGTGGCCATGACGGCAGCCCCTCCGGCGAGCGCCAGCGAGCACTCCCCGGCGCGCAGGGCGCGGCTCGCCAGGTGCATCGTCACCAGGGACGACGAACACGCCGTGTCGACCGTCAGGGCCGGCCCCTCCAGGCCGAGCAGGTACGCGACCCGGCCGGAGGCGACACTGGCCGCACTGCCGGTCCCGCCGAAGCCGTCGCCGCCCTGCCCGGACTCCTCCGCGCCGAGCCCGTAGCGCTGGCCGCTGTGGCCCATCAGTCCGACGAACACCCCGGTGTCGCTGCCCCGTAAGGACTGCGGGTCCATCCCGGTGCGCTCCAGCGCCTCCCACGAGGTCTCCAGCAGCAGCCGCTGCTGCGGGTCCATCGCCAGCGCCTCCCTCGGCGAGATCCCGAAGAAGTCGGCGTCGAACTCGGCGGCGTCGTACAGGAATCCACCGCCGCGGGCGTAGAAGCTGCCCGGCACGCCGGGGTCCGGGTCGTACCGGCCGTCGACGTCCCAGTCCCGGTCGGAGGGGAACTCGCCGACCGCGTCCCGGCCGTTGGCCACCAGCTCCCACAGCCCGTCGGGCGAGACGACACCTCCCGGGAAGCGGCACGCCATGCCGACGATCGCGATCGGCTCGGCGGCCGCACGCTCCAGCTCCTGCAGGCGCTCGCGCGTGTCCTGCAACTCCCCAACGGCCTGCTTGAGGTAGTTCCGCAGCCTGCCCTCGTTCTCCATCGTCTCGTCACTCCTCCGGCCGAGTACTCAACGGGGCCAGTTAACCTTGCGGGGGCGGTGGGCAGCCGGGTTCAAGAACCCCAGACCGGGAGGCGAATCTGGCTCCCCGGACCAACGAACGGGTCCGCGCTCAACTGGCGGCATGGCAGAGCCTCGGCATGTCGCGCCCCTCCGGTGCTTCGTCCTCCGCGGGCGCGTCGAGCGTCACCGGCTCCAGGGTCATCCGGCTGGCGTGCCGCTGGCCCGCACCCCACCCCGGTCGCCTGCGGAACAGCTCCGGCCGGGCCGCGGCGACCACCAGAAGCGGCATCGGTTCCGGCGGATCCAGCAGGTCCTCGACGATCTCCAGTACCGAGTTGTCGGCCAGGTGCAGATCGTCGGCGAACACCACGAGGGGGCGCCGGTCGACGAGCTTCGCCACGTTCGGACTGGTCAGTTGCCCGCCGGGGTCGAGCCGCATGGTCGCCGCGTTCTCGACGCGGCGTTCGAACTCCGCGAGCAGCGGCGTCTTCCCGATCCCCGGGGCACCCAGCACCAGGACGAGATGCGGCCGGGAGCGACGGCGTACCCGCTCCAACAGGCTGCTCAGTACGTCCAGTTCGGGTTCGCGGTCCAGGGCCTCGGACTCCGCCGAGGCGTCGTGGGAGAGCCCCTCGGCCGTCCACCGCGGGCGGGGTCCGCCCTCCCGGCCGTACCGGATGGCCGAGCCGGTCAGTCTCCTGGTGCGGTCGCACACCACGATCTCCGTGTCCTCGGCGAACTGGAGCAGGGACTCGCAGTCGACGAGCAGCGCACCGTTGACCGGCAGCGGCTCCAGGAACGCGTCGTGGGGACGGGCGGGAATCTCACCGGTCGACACGGCCACCCGCAGCTCGGGCCGCTCGCCGTCCGGCGCGTCGAAGCAGATCCGTTGCCGCAGCGACATCGCGGCGCAGACCGCCCGCTCGGCGGCCTGATCGGTGCCGTCCGCCTGCGGGGAGACGGGCCTGAACAGGGCCAGCATGACCGAGCCGGTCGACCCGGCGATCACGCCGCCGAGCCGCTCCACCTCCTCGCGCACGGTCGTGGCGGTGCGTTCCAGGGCCTCGCCGACGCCGCCGCCCCAGCTGCCGGCCCCGAAGTCGGCGCGGATCAGCACGGCGCTGACCAGGCTCCGGCCCTCGGCCTCCGTCGGCGGGACCAGCTGGACCGGCCGGGGGAGCGTTCGCGCACGGTGCTCCGCCTCCTGCCCGAGCCCGGAGATCACCACGGGGCGCGCCTGCCCGGCAGGTACCGCGATGGACGGGTCCTGCACGAGGATCGCGTGCTGCAGCAGCCGCAGCTCCCGGCCGGGTTCCAGACCGAGCTGCTTGGCCAGCCTCAGCCGCAGCCGCCGGTACACCGCGAGGGAGTCGGCCTGCCGGCCGCTGCGGTACAGCGCGAGCATCAGCTGATGACACGCCCGTTCCCGCAGCGGTTCGGCCTCGACCATCGCCTCCAGCTCACCGAGGACGGCCTGGTGGCGCCCGTTCGCCAGCTCGGCCTCGTAGTAGTCCTCCATCACGTCCAGGTGGGCGTTCTGCAGGGCGGTCAGCTCCGACCAGGAATGCCCGGCCTCCACGAGGTCGGCCAGCGCCTGCCCGCGCCACAGCGCGAGCACTTCCCGCAGAGTGGCCGCCGCCGCACCGGGACGGCCGGCCGCCAGCTCCGCGCGACCGGCCTGCGCCAGGCGGTAGAACCGGAACATGTCGACCTGTTCCGGGTCGACCTGGAGCTGGTAGCCGTGCGAGCACGTCAGCAGAGCCGGCGGGCGGGTGTCGCCACGCGTGTGCTCGGCGAACATGACGCGCAGACCACGCACCGCGTTCTGGAGGATCTTCCGTGCCGTCGCGGGCGTCTCTTCGGTGCCCCACAGTCCTTCGAGGAGCTTGCTGGTCGCCACCTCCCGGTTGGCGTTGAGCAGCAGCAGGCCGAGCGTGGCCCGCCGCCGGTCGCCGCCCAGCGCGATCGGCTTCTCGTCGTTCATCAGTCTCAACGGGCCAAGAACCAAGAACTGCAAGAGATCCCCCGTAGATCGTCCGTGTTCAGCGTCAGCCGTGCGATGAATCCCGACCTACCGCCATTCCGCTTCTTCTCCGCCGACCAGCGGTTCGGGAGCGATGACGCGCATGGTCGTCGGCGGGTCCTGCCGGACCGCCTCCAGGTGCAGGCTCTCGGTCCCCTCGGGTGGCGAGAACGGGGCGAGGCACTCGCATTCCGCGGTGGTGAACCCCGCGAACCGGTAGGCCACTTCCATCATTCGGTTGCGTTCGGTACGCCGGAAGTCGGCGACGAGGTGCACACCGGCCCGCGCCGCCGCGTCGGTGAGCCACCGCAGCAGCACCGCGCCCGCGCCGAACGAGACGACCCGGCACGACGTCGCCAGCAGCTTGATGCGCCAGGCCCCGGGGGTCTTCTCGATCAGCATGACCCCGACCGCGCCGTGCGGGCCGAAGCGGTCGGACATCGAGACGACCAGCACCTCGTGGTCCTCGTCGGACAGCAGCGAGCGCAGCGCGGCGTCCGAGTAGTGCACGCCGGTCGCGTTCATCTGGCTGGTCCGCAGGGTCAGTTCCTCGACCCGTGTGATCTCTTCGTCCCTGGCCTTGCCGATCCGCATCACCAGGTCGAGCGAGCGCAGGAAGTCCTCGTCGGCGCCCCGGTAGCTCTCCCGCTCCTGGTCCCGTTCGAACCCGGCCTGGTACATCGTGCGGCGCCGTCGCGCGTCGACGGTGACCACCGCCGGACTGAACTCGGGCAGGTCGAGCAGCAGGCCGACGTCCTCGGCCGGGTAGCACCGGACGTCCGGCAGGTGGTAGCCGACCTCGGCGCGTTCGGTCGGCAGGTCGTCGATGAACGCGATCGTCTTCAGCGAGAAGTTCAGCCGCTCGGCGATGCTCCGTACGGAGTCCGACTTCGGGCCCCAGCCGATGTGCGGCAGGACGAAGTACTCCGCGAGGCCCAACGACTCAAGCCGTGCCCACGCCTCGTCGTGGTCGTTGCGGCTCGACACGGACTGCAGCACCCCGCGGGCGTCGAGTTCCATGACGACCTTGCGGACGGCGTCGTCGACCTCGACGTGACCGTCCTCGACCAGCGTGCCCTTCCACAGTGTGTTGTCGAGATCCCAGATCAGGCATTTCACGACCGGTTGTGCTTCGGACATCTCCGCTCCCCCTCCGTTCGACCGTTCAGCGCGCCGTCGAGGCGGCGTGCTCGGCGAGCATCAGCTGGCAGATCTCGTTGCTGCCCTCGATGATTTCCATCAACTTCGCGTCGCGGTAAGCCCGCTCCACCACGTGCCCGCCCGCCGCACCCGCGGAGGCGAGGACCTGGAGGGCGGACGCCGCGCCACGTGCCGCGTTCCCGGCCGCGACGTGCTTGGCGAGGAACGACTCCGTCACCTGCTCCGGCGAACCGCTGTCCCAGCTCCGGCTCGCCTGCTCGCAGGCGAACGTCGCCGTCCGCTCCGCCGCGTAGAGCTCGGCCAGGTGCCGGGCGACGAGTTGGTGCTGAACCAGGGGTTTGCCGAACTGCTCGCGGTGAGCGGCATGCCGGGCGACGGCCGTGAGGCAGGCGCGGAGGATGCCGACGCATCCCCAGGCCACCGACAGCCGACCGTAGGTCAGCGCGATGGTCGTCATCATGACGACCGGCTGGCCGGCCACCGCGAGCAGGTTCTCCTCGGGCAACCGCACCTGGTCGAGCACCACGGAGGCGTGCCCGGCCGCCCGGCAGCCGAGCGGATCGGCCACCCGGGTCACGCGGACACCGGGAGCCGACGCCGGCACCAGGGCGACGGCGCCGCCGCCCTCGTAGCGGCCGAACACGAGGATCCAGTCGGCGTAACCGGCGACCGTGATCCACGACTTGGTGCCGTCGACGACGATCTCGCCGCCCTCGCGCCGGATCTCGGTGCTCATCGCGGCGAGATCGCTGCCGGCGCCCGGCTCGCTGAACGCCACCGCGGCCAGATCCCCTCCGGTGAGCCGGCCGATGTACTCCACCCGCTGCGCCTTGTCACCGAACCGCTGGATCGTCCACGCGGCCATCCCCTGGGAGGTCATCACGCTGCGCAGCGAGCTGCACAGCGTGCCGGTGTGCGCGGTGAGCGCCCCGTTGTCCATGCCGGACAGACCGAGGCCGCCGAACTCCGGGTTCGCCTCGGCGCACAGCACACCCTTGGAGCCGAGTTCCCGAAGGACGTCGAGCGGGATCTCGCACGCCACGTCCCACTCGCTCGCGGCGTCGGCGACCGTCTCGGTCACCGACGCCGTCAGGGTGTCAAGCACCGTCACCACCGCTGCGCAGCCGGCTCACCAGCGAGGTCATGGCCCGCACGGTACGGAAGTTGTCCATGGCGAGGTCGGCGCCCTCCACCGCGACGCCGAACGTGCCCTCCACGAACACCACCAGCTCCATCGCGAAGAGCGAGGAGACCGCGCCCGAGGCGAACAGGTCCACCTCCGGCTCCCAGGTCTGCTTGGTCTTCGTCTCAAGAAATTCGCCGAGTCGCTGCTCGATGGCGGCGACCGTCAGCTCGGTTGTCGAGTCCGTCATGACAAGTCCCTTCCTCACTGCGCTTTGTTCTTGCGTACCAACGTGATGCCGTCCGCCATGACGAGCATGGACAGCTCCACCCTGCTGTCGACGAGGAGCGAGGCGTTGAGTTCACGGATGGCCTCGGTGTCGGGATCGCCCGCCTCCGGATCCGCGACCCGCCCGAAGTAGAGCGTGTTGTCGAGCACGGCCAGGCCGCCGGGCCGCAGGTGCGTCAGCGCCTCTTCGTAGTAGCGCGCGTAACTGGTCTTGTCGGCGTCGATGAAGACCAGGTCGAAGGTCTCCGGCCCGTGCTCCGCGAGCAGGCCGGCCATGCTCTCCGCACCGTCCCCGAGCCGCAGTTCGATCCGGTCGGCCACCCCGGCGCGCTCCCAGTACTTCCGGGCGACCTTGGTCCAGCGCTCACTGATGTCGCAGGTGGTGATCCGCCCGCCGGGCGGCAGCGCCCGCGCCATGCACAGCGTGCTGTAGCCGGTGAACGTGCCGATCTCCAGCACCCGGGTGGCACCGGTCAGCCCGACCAGCATGGCGAGCAGCTGTCCCTCTTCGGGCATGGTCACCATGGCGTTCAGCGACGGCATGAACGCCGTCTCGGCGACCAGATCGCGGAGGATCTCGTCGTCGCGCAGGGACACCGACCGCACGTAGTCGAGCAGGCGCTCGTCCAACTCCACCTGGCCGGCCATCAGCGGACTTCGTAATCGTAGAAGCCGCGCCCGGTCTTGCGGCCGTGGTTGCCCTCGGCGACCTTGCGCAGGAGCAGTTCGCTCGGGCGGTAGCTGTCGTCCCGGGTGCGCTCGTGCAGCACGGCCAGGGAGTCGACGAGATTGTCGATCCCGATCAGGTCGGCGGTGCGCAACGGACCCGTCGGGTGCCCGAGGCAGCCTTCCATCAGGGCGTCGACGTCCTCGACGGTGGCCCGGCCCTCCTCGACGACGTTCGCCGCGTCGTTGATCATGCGGTGCAGCACCCGGCTGGTGACGAAGCCGGGACCGTCGCCCACCACGATCCCCTTCCTGCCCAGTGTGGACAGGAGGGTCTTGACCGCCGACACCGCCCGCTCACCGGTGCGCGGTCCGCGGACCACTTCCAGCGTGCCGATCAGGTAGGGCGGGTTCATGAAGTGGATGCCGGCCAGGTCCTCGGGGGACGGAATCTGGCCGGCGAGTTCGTCGACCGGGATGGACGAGGTGTTGGTGACCCGCAGCGTGCCCGGCGCGACCACGGAGGCGATCTCCTGGTGCACCTTGGCCTTCAGCTCGGCGACCTCGGTGATCGCCTCGATCACCCACGTCGCGTCCGCTGCCGCCACCGCGGAGTCGGCGAGCTGCAGCTCCCCGACGGGTCCGCTCCGGGGGAGGGCTCCCATCATGTGCGCGAGCCGGAGCTCGTCGCGCAACCGCTTGCGTGCGGTGCCCAGCCGCGCCTCGTCCACGTCCACCAGCACGACCGGCACCCCTCGCCCGACAGCGAGGGTCGCGATACCGATGCCCATCACTCCCGCGCCGAACACCGCGAGCCGCGGCGCATCTCCGTTTGCGGTCATCGGCCGACCACGTCCGTCCGTCCCGGAACCGTCAAGGGCATTTTCGGCCCCCAACCGGCGTCACGAACGACACACCCGTTCATAAGCACCTCAGCTTTACGTTCGGAAAGATTTCGGGAAGGACATTGTCTGGCTACCGGAGAATCGCGTGCTTGGCATGCGAATGCAAAAATGGATCGTCAGATTGACCGGGACGCACCTTGTCACGACGCCGAACGCAAGGCCATCATCCTTGATGACTCTTACGGCATCGGATCCAAGGGACAATATCCTGAAATAAATACGAGACGGGCCGATCTACGCGCAGATCACCTCGCGGCCGTGGCTCCAGAACCCCAGCATGTACTGCTCCAGCCAACCGGCGACTTGAGGGATGAATGGACTGACGCGGCCCCCTTGGTACTCAGCGAAAAACTCCGCGGTTGCGCTGCCGCAACAGCTCACAAGTGTGCAGCAGAAGACCTACGCGCCTCCACCCCGCAACCCACTCATCAAGCTGCACTTCCACTTGAGGAAGCTCACCGGCACGCATGCTGCCGGCACCCGGGGGTACGCCGGGGCTTGGCGGCCGATCCCCCCGCGGGCCGAGGGCCGAGGGGGTTCGCGGCGCCGTGATGAACAGCCGTACTACCCGAACCGGCGGACGCTACACGTCCTCGTCGAGGTTCGCCTCCTTCACCAGGTAGCCGAACTGGAACCGGCTCGTCGCACCGAACATCTGCATGACCTGACCGATGTGTTTGCGGCAGGTGCGGACCGACACGCCAAGACGCCGAGCGATGGCTTCGTCCTTTGCGCCGGAGATCAGCATCTTGACGATCTCCTTTTTCATTTCGCCGCCGATGACGTCGATTTCGACTTTTCGGGTGTCGAACTCCTTGGCTGTCGCCCAGACATGCTCGAAACAGGAGTAGAGGAAGTCGATGATCGAGCGCTCCTGCACGACCACGGCACCGCCGTCCTCGCCGCTCGCCGGGATGTATGCCGCGGTGCGGTCGAAGATGACTATGTTGCCGAAGAGCGCCCCTGCCGTCCGTATCTCGGCTCCGGAGTCGATCAGCTGTCCCGCGTACTCACGGGTCGGCAAGTCGAACCGTGCGGCGTGCTGATAAAGGACACGCATGCGCACATCCCGTCCGAGCATCTGCAGATCCCGGGTCCGCGCATCACCCATCTGCTCGGCCGGCCACCCGCTTCCGGGTTGCATACAGACGACCTCGTGGGAACAGTTCGCCGCCGCTTCGGAAAGCAGCAGCCTGACCGTCTCGGGCACTTTGACGATGTCGAATGAGTTGGTGGATTGACTGCCGAATTTACTCGACCGAAACAGTAGCGAAAGTCGCGCCAGATCGTTCCGGAGCTGGCCCACTGCCAGTTTCCGTTCGAGCAGGTCCATTTCACCCTGGTTCAGGAGTTGAGAGGAGGCTATGCCCGGATCCGTCGGAACGAACCAGGCATCCTGTTCGCGTGACGGCTGAATAAGCTGGAGCTCCAGGAGTTTGCCGACGATCGTCTCACTCGCATCAAAGGAGAAGCCCAACTCTTCTGCGACGTCGTCGACGGCGAATCCCTCTCTCCCTAAACTCCATTCATAAACTTCGAAAACACCGGGAACTGGTTCGGGAAACAAAGGATCTCGCAAGTTCACTAAGTATTCCTTCCAATTACCTTCGGAAGGGGCATTCTACCCGAGCGGCGTTCGATTCCTCTACCGCCGCACCAATGTGCAGGATTCACCCGTCAATAATCCAGCCAAAATTCACTATGCCGACGGTCGGAAGAGAGCCCCCGTCGAACCTCCGCCGAACCTCCGCCGCGATGAACGGTATGCGGGAGAATAAACCGTTTCCGCGGCCTCTTTTCCGGCTCGGGGGTGGCGGCGCCGGCGCCCCGGAAGGCGCGGGAAGCGTGGGTGCGCGGCAGCAGGCGCGGGCGGCGCGGACAGCCACGAGCAGGCGCGGACCTGCGAGGACAGGCACGGGCCGGCGTGCACGGGCGCGGGCCTGCGGGGACAAGCACAGCGCGCGTGATGTGTCGATACCGCCGGTGCCGGTCGGCCGGGCCGACGGGCCTCCTGGCGGCGAACCTCCCGCCCATCGGGGCCCGGCCGCACTCGGTCGTCACGACCTGGACCGACGCCCGCCCGCACGCGCGTCCCTGCGATGCGCACCGACTGGGCGACAGTGGTACCGGCCCGCACGCGTTCCGAAGACCGGGGCGGCAGCGGCAGCGGCAGCGACGAGCGCGACAGCGACGACAGAGGGTCCGGCAGCGATGATGCCCGGGCCCGCCGGATCACGTCCCCGGCCGGTTCGCTCCCGGTGGCTCAGCGCCCGCCCGCATCCGGCACCGCCGCCACGGCGCGGGGGGGGTCCGGGGCGGCGGTCCCGGATACGGGGGGGCGCTGCGGGTAGGGGCTCCTGGCGCACCGGCGCACCGGCGCACGCCAAAAGGCCGAGGTGCAGGCGGCGAAGACGCCTGCACGGCGGAGCTCGAAGACGCCTCTACGACGGGGCTCGGTGCGCGGCCCGTACGGGTGGGGCCCGGTGCGGCCTACGGGGCCCACGTGCTGCCGCTGAACCCCGACCGAGACAGTGCCCCCGCGGCCACGAGCGGTTCCGCGGCCTCGTGGAACGACCCGAACCTGCCGCGATGAAAGACCAGCGGAGCGGGCTCGTCCGGATTCACCCGCAGCCCGTTCACCCTGGCAATGATGATGACGTGATCGCCCGCGACATGCTCCGTTTCGATCGAACACGACATCCAGACGATCGCATCGCACAGTTCGGGTCCGGCCGCAGACTCGGTCCACCGGACACCGGCGAACCGGTCGATGTCCTTGACCGAAAACTGTCGGCACAAATCCCCCTGGTCACTGCCGAGGATGTTGACGCAGAACGTGCCGCTCTGCTGGAGATCGATCAGTGTCGACGACGTGTTTCCGACGCACAACATGATCAACGGGGGTTCCAACGACACCGACATGAAGGAGTTGCACGCCATTCCGACGGGCTGGCCGGATCGACTTCTGGTGGTGATTACCGTTACCCCGGTCGGCAGATGTCCGAGCGTGCGCCGAAAATCCGTCGCATTGAACGGGGCAACCATAATCGACTCCTCGAATAGCCACTTCTCGAAGTATATTGAGCGCTCCGAACTCCACGTTGGGACGAGCCACCAAGGTCTCTGACCAGTTTTGGCCCCCCGGCGCAAGGGGAACGTCCGGCACATTTTCCGACCGCGTCACGCCGACAGACAGAGTCGCGCCAGCAGACAGACGGGCAGGCAGGCAGACATCATCTGCATCCTGCGTACAGGGGCGACCTGACGCGACGGACATCGCGGCGGAGGCCGACGAGGTCCGGCTCAGCCTGGGCGAAGAAGTGGAGCAGTCCTTCTCGCGCCCTGGAGCGGCCGGCTACGTGAGACCGGCCGGAGCAGACGACCGCGTGCCGCCCGGGCCCCGCCCTCTGGCCGGGAGGTCGCCCCTTCCCGGTCTCCGGATTCCTCGTCGCCGTTCCAGCACAGGAGCCGGCACTCCAGGGCCGTCACCGCTTCTCCTCCTACGCCCTGGTCTTTCGACTCGGACCCGACGGCCCGGGACGAACACGGCTGCGTGCCGAAAGCCGCGCCGCCTTCCCCGGTCTGGCTGGGGCCTCTGCCGATGGCTCGTCACAGGAGCAGGCGGTCATGTGTTCGGAATGCGGCGCCTGCCCGCAGCGAGGTGCCGCCGGAGCGCGTGTGCGGATTCGTACGAACACACGCCGCGTCCATGACCGTTGCCGTCCCGTGCCCGGGCGTGTCCTGACAGGCCGCTTCTTGATCGGGCGTGTCGTGACCGGCCATGTCCTGACCGGGCGGGCAGGTGCCCCGCTCTCGGCAGTGCCGCACTGCCGTAGTGCCCGTCAACCACGGAGAACTCGTCGAAACTCCCCCGGTAGCCACCGCCGCCGCGCGAACTGACGGCCCACCAGGCACCCCGCTCAGGGGCCGGTTCGCCGGACGACTCCGCACGGCACGGCTTCAGACGTGCCCGCGCGAGTCCTGACGAACGCCGTCCCGACCGGCGCGACGAGGCCGCGTGAGGTACCGGTGAGGCGAGGGGTCCTGCCGCTGCCTCCACGAAGGAAACGTTTCGGCAGGGCAGATCGTTTCTGCATGGGTGGGGCGGGTGGGACTCGAACCCACGGCCGACGGATTATGAGTCCGCTGCTCTAACCGGCTGAGCTACCGCCCCTTTTCGGCGTGGCGCGTACATGTGTGCGCGCCGTATGCCGCAGCATAGCCGGTCATACGATCTCTCGCTCCGGATGGTCGACTTCGCATGACCATGAAGACTGCGCTGGTCGCTGCCCGGTTCCGAACGGAGCGAAGTAGGCGCGAAAGAGTCACCCTCACCTCACCCGCACCACGGCGAGGGACCGACCCCGGGCAAGCGAAAGAGGACCCCGCAGGGTCCTCTCCCGTTCCGCTCCCCCGACTGGACTCGAACCAGTAACCCTCCGGTTAACAGCCGAATGCTCTGCCAATTGAGCTACAGGGGATCGCGCTCCCCCGACTGGACTCGAACCAGTAACCTGCCGGTTAACAGCCGGCTGCTCTGCCAATTGAGCTACAGGGGATTGCTGCGTTTGCACCGAACCCCGCCTACCTGGCTCCTGCCGGGCGGCGCGTGCTCGCTGCGACACATACATTAGCGCAAGCAGGGGGGTGCTTCGCCAATCGGTATCCCCCCGGGTGATCTCGGGTGCCCGCGGGTATGCGGGCAGCACACGTCGCACTGAGCGTCGCACTGAGCAAGGAAGGGTGGCAGCCATGCGGTACCGGCTCACGTTCATCGCCGGACTGGCCCTCGGATACGTGATCGGCACACGGGCCGGGCGCGAGCGCTACGAGCAGCTGAAGAAGTCCGCACGACAGTTCGCCCAGAATCCGGCCGTGCGCAACACCGCCGAGTCCGCGGCGCAGAGCGGCCGCGACCTGGCCGGCAAGGCGTACCACGCGGTCGGTGACAAGGTGCCCGCCTCGGTGGCCGACCGGGTGCGCACGCTGCGCAGCCGCGGCCAGAACGGCGAGGACGACTGGGGCACCAGCAACACATAGGGCCCACGCGCCACGCTTCCCGACCTCTGCCGCACCACGGTTTCGGAAACGCTCCGGAGGTGCGGCAGAATCTTGGGCATGGGCATAGTCGCCGGCTTGGACAGTTCGTCCGCCTTCACGCACATCGTCGTCTGCGATACGGACACCGGCGCCGTGCTGCGCCGGGGGTACGCCGCACACCCCGTCGAGGCCAAGGCCACCGAGGTTGATCCGCAGGCATGGCTGCTCTCGCTCGGCGAGGCGGCCAACGGCGGGATGCTCGAAGGCGTGCAGGCCATCGGGGTCTCCGCGCAGCAGCACGGCCTGGTGCCGCTGGACCACCAGGGCAATCTCGTACGCCCGGCCCTGCTCGGCAATGACAAGCGGGCGCAGGCCGCCGCGGCCGATCTGATCGACGGGCTCGGCGGGCGGCAGGCCTGGGCCGAGGCGGTCGGGTCGGTGCCGCAGTCCGCGCAGCCGGTGTCGAAGCTGCGCTGGCTGGCGCGGACCGAGCCGGAGGCGGCCCAGCGGGTGGCCGCGGTGCTGCAACCGCACGACTGGCTGGTGTGGCAGTTGCTGGGGCGGCCGACCCGCCGGACCACCGACCGGGGTGCCGCGTCCGGCACCGGTTACTGGTCGGCGGGCAGTGGTTCCTACCGGCCCGATCTGGTGGAGCTCGCGCTCGGTCACCAGGCCGCCCTGCCCGAGGTGCTCGGCCCTTCCGACGCGGCCGGGACGACGCCCGAGGGGCTGCTGATCTCCGCGGGGACCGGGGAGACGATGGCGGCGGCGTTCGGGCTCGGGGTCGGGGCCGGTGACGCGGTGGTGTCGCTGGGCGCG
This sequence comes from Streptomyces sp. NPDC058051, assembly GCF_042885475.1. Taxonomy (NCBI): domain Bacteria; kingdom Bacillati; phylum Actinomycetota; class Actinomycetes; order Kitasatosporales; family Streptomycetaceae; genus Streptomyces; species Streptomyces sp. NPDC058051. The sequence goes on along the minus strand of NZ_JBHVRW010000005.1, from coordinate 423,300 downwards.
TCGGGTTCGGTCATGGCGGTGCACCACGAGGCGCTGTCCGACCCCAGCGGGATGATCACCTCGTTCGCCGACGCGACGGGGATGCATCTGCCGGTGGTGTACACGTCGAATGCGGTACGCGCCTTGCGCGGGACCGCAGAGATGCTGGGCACGGACGGGCTGGAGGAACTGTCCGCACTGGCACTGAAGTCGACGCCGGGCGCCTCCGGGCTGGTCCTCCTGCCGTACCTGGAGGGCGAGCGCACCCCGCATCTGCCGCACACGGCGGGGACGCTCTGCGGGCTGCGACGCGAGTCGATGAAGCCGGAGCATCTGGCACGGGCGGCGTTCGAGGGGATGCTGTGCTCGCTGGCCGACGCACTCGACGTGCTGCGCGACCGCGGTGTCGAGGTGCGGCGGGTGTTCCTGCTGGGGGCGGCGGCCGAGCTGCCCGCCGTGCAGGGGCTCGCGCCCGCGCTGTTCGGTACACAGGTGGTCGTCCCGCAGCCCGCCGAGTACGCGGCGCTGGGTGCGGCCCGGCAGGCGGCCTGGGCGCTGGGCGTCTCGCAGGGCACCGCCGATCCGCTCACTCCCCCGGCCTGGCAGGGCGCCGCGGCACAGGTACTGGAGCCGGGCGAGGAGCTGGCGGTCGGACAGGCGGTTCGCCAGCAGTACGCGGCCACACGCGACCAGATCCATCCGGGAGCGTTCGACCCCGCGCTCTGATCCGCCCGACCCGTTACACGGAACGGGCCCGACCGAGTACACACGGAGGAGACCAGCCCTCCGCACGTGTACTCGGTCTTTTTTTTGACCTGGTCTTGAATAAAATCGCTCGCTGTCCCGGTCGGCGGTACCGGAAAATGGGTCGACTCCCGACTTCTGCCGACTCCGAGAGGCACGCGTGCTCATACAACTCCTGCGGGCTCATCTCGATCCGTACAGGAAACCCATCCTGCTGCTGGTTCTCCTCCAGCTCCTGCAGACCTGTGCCAGCCTCTATCTGCCCACCCTGAACGCCGACATCATCGACAGCGGCGTCATCAAGGGCGACACGGGCTACATCCTGGAGTTCGGCGGCATCATGATCGCCGTCAGCATCGCCCAGGTGGTCTGCAACATGGGGGCCGTCTACTACGGCTCGCGCACCGCGTCCGCTCTCGGCCGTGACGTCCGTGCGTCGATCTTCGACCGGGTGCAGTCGTTCTCGGCGCGTGAGGTCGGGCGGTTCGGCGCCCCCTCGTTGATCACGCGGACGACCAATGACGTCCAGCAGGTCCAGATGCTGGTGCTGATGACCTTCACCCTGATGGTTTCGGCACCGATCATGTGCGTAGGCGGCGTCATCATGGCGCTCGGCCAGGACATCCCGTTGTCGGCGGTGCTGCTCGCGGTGATGCCGGTGCTCGGCGTCTCGGTGGGGCTGATCGTCCGGCGGATGCGGCCGCTGTTCCGCACCATGCAGGTGCGGGTCGACACCGTGAACCGGGTGCTGCGCGAGCAGATCACCGGTAACCGCGTGATCCGCGCCTTCGTCCGCGACCGTTACGAGCAGGAGCGTTTCCGCGGCGCCAACAACGAGTTGACCGATGTGGCGCTGTCCACGGGCCGGCTGACGGCGCTGATGTTCCCGACCGTGATGACGGTCGTGAACGTGTCCTCCATCGCCGTGGTCTGGTTCGGCGCCCACCGCATCGACAGTGGCGGCATGCAGATCGGCGCGCTGACCGCGTTCCTCGCCTATCTGATGCAGATCGTCATGTCGGTGATGATGGCCACCTTCATGTTCATGATGGTGCCGCGTGCCGAGGTCTGCGCCGAGCGCATCCAGGAGGTCCTGGAGACCGAGTCCAGCGTGATCCCGCCGGTCGAGCCGGTCCGTGAGCTGCGCGCCCACGGGCATCTGGAGGTCCGCGACGCGAACTTCCGCTACCCGGGCGCCGAGGAGCCGGTGCTGCGGTCCGTGGATCTGGTGGCCCGTCCCGGCGAGACCACCGCGATCATCGGTTCGACGGGCAGTGGGAAGTCGACGCTGCTCGGTCTGGTACCGCGGCTGTTCGACGTGACGGACGGCCAGGTGCTGGTCGACGGCACGGACGTACGGACGCTGGAGCCGGCCGTGCTGGCGAAGACCGTGAGTCTCGTTCCGCAGAAGCCGTATCTGTTCTCCGGGACGGTCGCGTCGAATCTTCGGTACGGGAACCCGGACGCCACCGACAAGGAGCTGTGGCACGCGCTGGAGGTCGCGCAGGCCAAGGAGTTCGTCGAGACGCTGGAGCACGGTCTGGACGCGCCGATCGCGCAGGGCGGCACCAATGTCTCCGGCGGTCAGCGGCAGCGTCTGGCGATCGCCAGGACGCTGGTGCAGCGGCCGGAGATCTATCTCTTCGACGACTCGTTCTCCGCGCTCGACTACGCGACCGACGCCGCGCTGCGCGAGGCGCTGACGCGGGAGACGGCCGAGGCGACCGTGGTGATCGTGGCGCAGCGGGTGTCCACCATCCGTGACGCCGACCGGATCCTGGTGCTGGACGAGGGCCGGGTCGTCGGCTCCGGCACCCATCACGAGCTGATGGACGGCAACGAAACGTACCGGGAGATCGTGCTCTCCCAGCTGACGGAAGCGGAGGCCGCGTAATGGCCGGGCCTGGCGGACGCATGATGGCGGGTGGGGCGCCGACCGAGCGGTCCATGGACTTCAAGGGGTCGTCGAAGCGGCTGCTGAAGCGCTTCGCCACGGAGAAGACCTCGCTGTGCGCGATGCTCCTGGCCGGTGCGCTGAGCGTCGGCCTCTCGGTGCTCGGCCCGAAGATCCTCGGCAAGGCGACGGACCTCGTGTTCGCCGGGGTCGTCGGCAGGCAGATGGCGGAGGGAACGACCAAGGAGCAGGCCGTCGAGGGCCTGCGCCGGGACAACAGCGGCCTCTCCGACATGCTCTCCAAGGTGGACTTCGTCCCCGGTCACGGCATCGACTTCGGCGCGGTGGGCAACGTCCTGCTGCTGGCGCTGGCGGTCTACGTCGGGGCCGGGCTGCTGATGCTGGTGTCGACGCGGCTGTCGATCCTGGTCATCAACCGGGTCGTGTTCCGGCTGCGCGAGGACATCCAGACGAAGCTGGCACGGCTGCCGCTGTCCTACTTCGACCGGGCCAAGCGCGGCGAGGTGCTCAGCCGGGCGACGAACGACATCGACAACATCTCGCAGACGATGCAGCAGACGATGGGCCAGCTCATCAACTCCCTGCTGAGCGTCGTCGGCGTGCTGATCGTGATGTTCTGGATCTCGCCGCTGCTGGCCGTGGTCGCACTGGTGACGGTGCCGCTCTCGGTCGTCGTGGCGACGAAGGTCGGCAAGCGGTCGCAGCCGCAGTTCGTGCGGCAGTGGACGGTGACGGGCAAGCTCAACGCCCACATCGAGGAGATGTACACCGGGCACACCCTGGTGAAGGTCTTCGGCCGGCAGGAGGAGTCCGCGAGGGACTTCGCCGAGCAGAACGAGGCGCTGTACGAGGCGGGATTCAAGGCGCAGTTCAACAGCGGGATCATGCAGCCGCTGATGATGTTCGTCTCCAACCTGAACTATGTGCTGATCGCCGTCGTCGGTGGTCTGCGGGTCGCTTCGGGTTCGCTGTCGATCGGTGACGTGCAGGCGTTCATCCAGTACTCGCGGCAGTTCTCGATGCCGCTGACCCAACTCGCCTCGATGGCGAACCTGGTGCAGTCGGGTGTCGCGTCGGCCGAGCGGATCTTCGAGCTGCTGGACGCCGGGGAGCAGGGCGCCGACCCCGCGCCCGGTACGGCCGAGCGCCCCGAGGAACTGCGGGGCAGCGTCTCGCTGGAGAAGGTGTCGTTCCGTTACGACCCGGAGAAGCCGCTCATCGAGGGGCTGTCGCTGAACGTCGAGCCGGGTCACACGGTCGCGATCGTCGGTCCGACCGGCGCCGGCAAGACCACGCTCGTCAATCTGCTGATGCGCTTCTACGAGGTGACCGGCGGCCGGATCACCCTCGACGGGGTCGACGTGGCGAAGATGTCGCGTGACGACCTCCGGTCGGGGATCGGCATGGTCCTCCAGGACACCTGGCTGTTCGGCGGTTCGATCGCCGAGAACATCGCGTACGGCGCTTCGCGCGAGGTCACCCGGGAGGAGATCGAGGAGGCGGCGAGGGCGGCCCACGCCGACCGCTTCATCCGTACCCTGCCGGACGGCTACGACACGGTGATCGACGACGAGGGCTCCGGCGTCAGCGCGGGCGAGAAGCAGCTGATCACCATCGCACGGGCCTTCCTGTCCGACCCGGTGATCCTGGTGCTCGACGAGGCGACGAGCTCCGTCGACACCCGTACCGAGGTGCTGATCCAGAAGGCGATGGCGCGCCTGGCGCACGGTCGCACCAGCTTCGTGATCGCGCACCGGCTCTCCACCATCCGGGACGCCGACGTCATCCTGGTGATGGAGGACGGCTCGATCGTCGAGCAGGGCACACACGACGAACTGCTGGCGGCCGAGGGCGCGTACGCCCGGCTGTATTCGGCGCAGTTCGCACAGGCGGTCGCCGCGGTCGACTAGAGGCAGTCGGCCAGTCGGCCCGTCAGAAGGAGTCGGCCCGCTACCGGCCAGGGGCCGGAAGCGGGGAGACGTCGACCGGAAGCAGCGGTCGGCGCACGACCGGGCCCGTACCGCTGACCGGTGGTACGGGCCGGCGTCCCCGCGAGGTCAGTCGAGGTAGCCGCGGAGCTGGTCGGCGAAGGCGTGGTCCCGGAGCTTGTTGAGGGTCTTGGACTCGATCTGGCGGATGCGCTCGCGTGTCACGCCGAAGATCCGCCCTATCTCCTCAAGGGTGCGGGGCCGCCCGTCGGCCAGCCCGTAGCGCAGTTGGACCACCTTCCGCTCGCGCTCGCCGAGTGTGGAGAGCACCGCTTCCAGGTGCTCACGCAGCAGCAGGAACGCGGCGGACTCGACGGGGGACGCGGCGTCGCCGTCCTCGATCAGGTCACCCAGGGCGACATCGTCCTCCTCGCCCACCGGGGCGTGCAGCGAGACGGGTTCCTGGGCGAGTCGCAGTATTTCGCCGACGCGCTCCGGTGTGAGGTCGAGCTGCTCGGCGACCTCCTCGGGCGTCGGTTCGTAGCCCCGTTCCTGGAGCATCCGGCGCTGGATCCGTACGACGCGGTTGATCAGTTCGACGACATGGACCGGCACCCGTATGGTCCGTGCCTGGTCGGCGAGGGCGCGGGACATCGCCTGCCGGATCCACCAGGTCGCGTACGTCGAGAACTTGTAGCCCCGGGCGTAGTCGAACTTCTCGACTGCCCTGATCAGTCCGAGGTTTCCCTCCTGGACCAGGTCGAGCATGGTCAGCCCGCGGCCGACATAGCGTTTGGCGACGGAGACGACGAGGCGGAGGTTGGCCTCGATGAGACGGCGCTTCGCCATCCGGCCCATGACCACCAGCCGGTCGAGATCGACAGCCAGCCGGGTGTCCGGATCCGGGGTGCTCGCGAGCCGTTCCTCGGCGAAGAGTCCGGCCTCGACGCGACAGGCGAGTTCCACCTCGTCGGCGGCGGTGAGCAGCGGAATCCGGCCGATCTCCCGCAGATACTGGCGGAAGAGATCGGAGGACGGCCCGGCCGTCTCCGGGCGGCCCCGCGGCTCGGGCGGTTCGGGCGCCCGCGGCAGTTCCTCCATCACCGGCTCGGGCGGGTCGGGTGGATCGGATGCCGCGGGCGGCCCCACCGCGGCCTCCGGATGACGCACGGCCCGGTTCTGCGCGGGGATGGCCGAGACATGCTCGGTTTCGGTCAGGGTCCGGGTCTGCACGGGGGCGACCTCCAGGTGATCGCTGCCGGACCGCGGGGATGGAGGACCACCGTTCGGTGGGCCGGCCGCGCTCCGATGACTCAGGCACCGCCCCCCAGTGTGGGGGAAGACACATCGCTGCCACGAGGGGCGTGCGGGGACTTTCTGAGCCCGGTCCGTGACCGGGTGATTACGGGTGCGGCGACGTGCAGGGGAAGCGGAGCCGCCCGGCGCCGTGGCCGCGCGTCAGGATGCGTCGGCGCCGTGCCGGGACGACGTGGCGGAGACCGCGCAGACAAGGGACGGAGCCCACCCGCCTGACCACGGCCCAGCGGCCAGTGGGCCGTGAGCCCTGAGCCCTGAGCCGTGAGCCGTGAGCCGTGAGCCGTGAGCCGTGGACCGTGGCCCGGTGGCCCGGTGACTCGGTGACTCGGTGGCCGCGCGTCAGAGTGCGTTGGCGCCGTTGTTGCGCAGGGACTGGGCGTACTGCTGGAGGACCCAGACCTCGTTCTGCGCGGCCGCGAGATGGTCCGGGGCGACATTGCTGCCGAGGCGGGCGAGGCTGCCCTGGACGTCCTCGATCCGGCGGTCGACGGCGCGCAGCCGGACCTGGACGAGCTGCATGCCCGCGTAGGTCTCGTCGATGGTCTTGCCGTGGAAGACCTCGACCGCCAGCTCGGTGACCAGATTGCGCACGGTGTCGTTCGGCGCCGCGTCCAGCACCTGGACCAGGTATTCGCGGGTCTCCGGAACACCCGTCTCGGCGCCGCCCGCCTCCGCGATGCAGTGGCGGACGGCGGCGTACGGCGGTGCGGTGAACTCGTCGGCCCCGTAGGCGTCGAAGGCCGGTGAGACGAGTTCGGGCTTCTGCAGGGCGAGCTTCAGGAGCTCACGCTCGGTGCGGTGGGCGGGGCTGCGGAGGTTGAGGGCGGGGCCGGAGAGCGTGGCGGGTTGACGGGCCTGCTGATGCTGCGGTCCGCCGCGCGGCGGGGCCTGCGCGGGGCCGCGCTGCTCGCCCCGTTCACGGGCCCAGCGGGCGAGCTGGCCGACGCGCCTGACCACGAACTGGGTGTCCAGGATGCCGAGCATGCCGGCCAGCTGGACGGCCACCTCGTGCTGCGAGGAACTGTTCTTGATCCGGGCGACGACGGGTGCGCCCTCGTCGAGCGCCGCGCCGCGGCCCGCCGGGGTCTCCAGGTCGTACCGGCCGACGATCTGGCGGAGCGCGAACTCGAAGAGCGGAGTGCGGGGTTCGACGAGGTCGCGGACGGCCTCGTCACCCTTGACCAGGCGCAGATCGCACGGGTCCATGTTGTCCGGGGCGATCGCGATGTACGTTTCGGCGGCGAACTTCTGGTCGTCCTCGAAGGCGCGCAGGGCGGCCTTCTGCCCGGCCGCGTCACCGTCGAAGGTGAAGATCACCCGGGCGCTGCCGTTGTCCATCAGGAGGCGGCGCAGGATCTTGATGTGGTCGCTGCCGAAGGCCGTGCCGCAGGTGGCGATGGCGGTGGTGATCCCGGCGAGATGGCAGGCCATGACATCGGTGTAGCCCTCGACGACCACCGCCCGGCTGGCCTTCGCGATGTCCTTCTTCGCCAGGTCGATGCCGTACAGCACCTGGGACTTCTTGTAGATCGCGGTCTCGGGGGTGTTGAGGTACTTCGGTCCGTTGTCGTCGTCGCGCAGCTTGCGGGCGCCGAAGCCGACGACTTCGCCGGAGGTGTCGCTGATCGGCCACATCAGCCTGCCGCGGAAGCGGTCGATGGGGCCGCGCCTGCCGTCCTGGGAGAGGCCGGAGGTGATCAGCTCCTTGTCGCTGAAGCCCTTGCCGCGCAGATAGCGGGTGAGGTGGTCCCAGCCGGCCGGGCTGTAACCGATGCCGAAATGGGCGGCAGCCGCCTGATCGAAGCCTCGCTCGGCGAGAAACTTCCGGCCGATCTCCGCCTCGGGGCTGTCCAACTGCTCGACATAGAACTGGGCGGCCACCTTGTGCGCCTCGACCAGACGGATGCGCTCACCGCGCTGGTGGGAGGGGTTGTACCCACCCTCCTCGTAACGCAGGGTGATGCCCGCCTGGGCGGCGAGCCGTTCGACCGTCTCGGAGAACGAGAGATGGTCGATCTTCATCACGAAGGCGATCGTGTCGCCGCCCTCCTGGCAGCCGAAGCAGTGGAAGAGACCCTTGCTCGGGCTGACCTGGAAGGAGGGGGACTTCTCGTCATGGAAAGGACAGAGGCCCTTGAGGTTGCCACCGCCCGCGTTGCGCAGCTGGAGATACTCGGAAACGACGGCGTCGATCGGGACCGCGTCCCGTACCGCCTTCACGTCGTCGTCATTGATCCTGCCTGCCACGGGTGAATTCTACGGGTGGGGTGCGACAGCCGTGCCGCGCACCGATGTGATCCGCGGAACCCGGGCATGACGGCGCCTGCCGGACGACGCACACCACCGCCGGTCCGGCCCTGCGACGGTACGTCCGGCAGCGGTTCGACCGGCGATGGTTCGACCGGACCCGACCGCGTCAGCCGGGCCGTCTCCGCTCGGACCGTCTCCGCTCGGACCGTCTCCGCTCGGACCGTCTCCGCTCGGGCCGTCTCCGCTCGGATCAGCTCAGGGACTCCAGCGGTACCGACGGGTCCGCCAGGGCGTCCGGGTCGATCTGCCGACCCGACCGGATGAGCTCCTGCACGGCCTCGGTGACGTCCCACACGTTGACGTTCATCCCGGCCAGCACCTGGCGGCCCTTCAGCCAGAAGGCGATGAACTCGCGCTTTCCCGCATCTCCGCGGATCACCACCTGGTCGTAGCTGCCCGGCGGCGCCCAGCCCGAGTATTCGAGGCCGAGGTCGTACTGGTCGGAGAAGAAGTACGGCACCCGGTCGTAGCTGACGTCCTTGCCGAGCATGGCGCGGGCCGCGGCCGGGCCGCTGTTCAGTGCGTTCGCCCAGTGCTCCACGCGCAGCCGGGCCCCGAGCAGCGGATGTGCCACGTTGGCGACGTCGCCGGCCGCGAAGATGTTCGGGTCGGAGGTGCGCAGGGAGGCGTCGACGGCGATGCCGCCGCCGTCCTTGGGCGCGGCGATACCGAGCCCCGCGGCCTCGGCGAGGGCGGTGCGGGGGGCGGCGCCGATCGCGGCGAGCACATCGTGGGCGGGGTGCTCCTCGCCGTCGTCGGTGCGTACCGCGAGGACCAGGCCGTCCTGGCCGATGATCTCGGTGAGGCGGCGGCCGAAGTGGAAGCGGACTCCGTGGTCGCTGTGCAGATCGGTGAAGATCTGGCCGAGTTCGGGCCCGACCACCTGGTGCAACGGTGTCGGCTCCGGTTCGACGACGGTGACCTCGGCGCCGTACCCGCGCGCCGCCGCCGCGACCTCCAGGCCGATCCAGCCGGCCCCGGCGATCACCAGATGGCCGTTGTCGCGGCCGAGGGAGGCCAGTACGTTGCGCAACCGGTCGGCGTGGGCGAGGCGGCGCAGATGGTGGACGCCGGCCAGATCCGTGCCCGGAATGGGGAGGCGGCGCGGCTCGGCGCCGGTGGCGAGCAGCAGCTTGTCGTAGTGGACGACGGTGCCGTCGCCGAGCTGTACGGAGCGGCCCACCCGGTCGAGGGCGGTGACGGGCTGGCCCAGGTGCAGTTCGATGTCGGCGCCCGCGTACCAGGCGGTCTCGTGGACGAAGACGCTGTTCCGGTCCTCCTTGCCGGTGAGGTAGCCCTTGGAGAGCGGCGGCCGTTCGTACGGATGGTCGCGTTCATCGCCGAGGAGGATCACCCGGCCGCTGAAACCCTCCGCCCGGAGTGTCTCGGCTGCCTTCGCTCCTGCCAGTCCTCCGCCGACGATGACGAACGTCCGATGTGCGTCGACCACGTGATGCCTCCTCGGTGCTAGCTGCGCGGGGCCCGACTGCGAGCGTCCCGCACGCAGCGTGATGGCGAAAGAGGGTGTACACCGATCAGGTCACACCCGGTGGGGGGTCCGGTCAGTGGCGGTCGGTGAGCATGGAGTGCAGGGAGCGCGCGGAGGCGTCGGTCAGGGCGGCGATCTGGTCGACCAGGACCCGCTTGCGGGCCCTGTCGTCGCGCGCCGCGTGGAACAGCGCGCGGAACTGCGGCTCCAGCGCCTCCGGGGCGCGCGCGGTCAGCGCGGCGGCCAGTTCCGCGATGACGATCCGCTGGTCGGCGCGGATCGCCTCCTGCTCGGCGCGCTGCATGACGTACCGGTCGGCGACCGCCTTGAGCACGGCGCATTCGTTGCGTGCCTCGCGAGGGACGACGAGCTCGGCGGCGTACCGGCCGAGGCGTCCCGTTCCGTGGGCCAGTCGGGTGCTGCTCTCGGCGGCGAGGCAGAACCGGCCGATCAGCTGACTCGTCGCGTCCTTCAGCCGGGCCTGGGCGACGGCGGATCCGTCGTAGCCGTGCGGCCACCAGTCCTGGCCGATGAGGCGGTCCAGGGCGTCGGCCAGTTCCTCGGGCTCGGTGTCCGCCGGGACGTAACGGCCGATGGCGACCGCCCAGATCTCGTTCCGCTCGGGCTCGGCGTAGAGGCAGTCCGGGTCGATGTGCCCGGCGTGCAGCCCGTCCTCGAAGTCGTGCACCGAGTACGCGACGTCGTCGGACCAGTCCATCACCTGGGCCTCGAAGCACTTCCGGCTCTTCGGGGCGCCGTGCCGGGCCCACTCGAAGACCGGCAGGTCGTCCTCGTACACCCCGAATTTCGACGAACCGGGCTCGAAGGGGTGCCCGCCGCGCGGCCAGGGGTACTTGGTGGCCGCGTCCAGCGCGGCGCGGGTCAGGTTGAGTCCGACGCTGACCAGCTCGCCGGTCCGGGTGTCGGGGACGAACCGCTTCGGTTCGAGCCTGGTCAGCAGGCGCAGCGACTGGGCGTTGCCTTCGAAACCCCCGCAGTCCGACGCGAAGTCGTTGAGCGCCTGCTCACCGTTGTGTCCGAAGGGTGGGTGCCCCAGGTCGTGGGCGAGGCAGGCCGTCTCGACCAGATCGGGGTCGCAGCCCAGCGCCGCCCCGAGTTCGCGGCCGACCTGGGCACACTCCAGGGAGTGGGTGAGCCGGGTCCGCGGGCTGGCGTCCCAGGCGTGGCCGCGCGTGCCGGGGGTGACGACCTGGGTCTTCCCGGCGAGCCGGCGCAGCGCGGCGGAGTGCAGCACCCGGGCGCGGTCACGCTGGAACGCGGTACGACCGGGCCGCTTGTCCGGCTCGGTGTCCCAGCGCGCGGCGTCGGCCGCGCTGTAGGGAGCCGTGCCGTGGTCCTGCCCTGACTGCGTACCCTGCGCACCGTCCGCACCGTCCGCACCGTCCGCACCGTCCGCACCGTCCGTGCCGTCCGTGCCGTCCGTGCCGTCCATGCCGTCCATGCCGTCCATGCCGTCCATGGTTCCGACAGTAAACGGCGGGGCGGACAAAGAGGGATCAGGCGGATGCGCGGCGGGCGGCTCAGGGAGTGCGGGTGACGGGTGGGGCGGTTCCGGCATCAGGGCGCGTCGCCGAAGAGCCTCTCGATGACGTGCGCGACCCCGTCCTCCTCGTTGGAGAGCGTGTGCTTCCGTATGGCGGCCAGCACGCTGGGGTGGGCATTGCCCATCGCGTAGCCGTTGCCCGCCCAGGCGAGGACGGTCAGGTCATTGGGCGCGTCGCCGAACGCGACGACCTCCGTGGCGTCGATGCCCCGCGCCGCGCACAGCAGGGCGAGGGTGTCGGCCTTGGTGACACCGGACGCGCTGATCTCCAGCAGCCCGCGGCCACCGGAGTGGGTGAGCTGCACCTCGTCACCCGCTCCCTCCTGGGCCGCGGCCAGCAGGGTGTCCGCGTCGAGCCGGTCCGACCAGGCGAGCAGTTTCGTGACGGGGACGTCGGTCAGCCACAGATCCGCCAGCGACGGTACGGGCAGCTCGGCGCCGATCTCCTCGCAGAGCCGCAGCCGGTAGGCCGGTTCGTAGAGGACCTGATGACCGGTCTCCAGGGCGAAGCCGATCTCGGGCACGACCGCGGCGAGTGCGGTGGCCACGCGCCGGGCGGTGGTGAGGGGCAGGACACGGGTGGAGACGACCGTGCGCGTCCCGATGTCGTAGACCAGCGCCCCGTTGCTGCACACCGCCGTGCCCGCGAGGCCGGCGGCCTCGGCGAGCCGGTCGACGAAGCGGGGCGGCCGGGCGGTGACGAGAACGACCTCCGCGCCGGCGCTCTCGGCCGTGCGCAGGGCGCGCAGGGTGCGGGGCGAGAGGGAGCCGTCGTTCCGCAGGAGCGTGCCGTCGAGATCGGAGGCGATCAACCGTGGATGCAGCATTGGCCGATGCTACCGGGTGTCCTGCGGGCTGCCGGGGGTCTCACGGCCTCAGCGGCCGGGGGTCCTGCGGGCTGTCGGGGGGTCTCACGGTCACAGCGGCCGGGGGTCCTGCGGGCTGTCGGGGGGGTCTCACGGCCACAGCGCTCAGTCCGAGTTGAACCAGAGCAGCACGCCCGGCCCGTCGGGGGTGAGCACGGGCACCCATGCCTCGTCCGTCTCGCCCAACCGGCTCTCGTCCCAGCGCAGTTCGTGCGGCTGCTGGTCGACCTCGTCGCCCGACCAGTAGCGGATGTCCGCGACCGCGCTGCGCAGGGTGGCCCGCTCGTCCGGTGTCCAGGCGTGGTTCCACGTGCCCGCGCCGCGGAAGTGCTCCTCGAAGAGGCCCCGCAGTCCTTCGAGTTCGTCGGGTGCGTACACCGGGACGAGGAACCCCTCGACCTTGCCCTGCCGGCAGGCCGTACCGCCGTACTGATTCTGGTAGACGACCCCGGTGCGTGCCTCGACCACCACGTACTTCCAGTCGGGGGACGACGCACCGTCGGGGTCGATGTACACGTAGCGCAGAGCCGGAGAAGACATGCCGTCAGCGTCGTGCCCGGCCGCCGCGCACACAATCGAATTTCCGCGCCACCAGTTCCCGGGGGCCGGAGGTTCGGTGCCCGCGCCGCAGCCCACGGTCCATGTCCTCGGCACGATCGGAAACCACGACGGAATCAACGAAATCGGGAGAGGGAGAACCCTTCCTCCTCCTCACTCGTCCGATCAGGTGGGGGCAGCACGCCACGGCAGAAAGCACGAGCAGCGTGAGCACGAACAGCACGAACAGCACGAGCAGGGGGGCACCCATGAAGGAGAAACAGCCGGGGCGGATTCGGCGATGGCGGCCGCGGTGGCCGAGAACGCGACGTGGGCAGCGGCGCGTCGTGCAAGGGGTGATGCTCGCCTGCGTGGCGGCGCTGGCACCCGCGACGTGGATGTACTCCGTCGCCGACGCCCGCGTCAGGACGACCACTGACGCGCCGCCGCAGGGGGTCGCCGTGGTTTTCGGGGCGGGGCTCCGGGAGGGCAGGCCCTCGCCGTATCTCGCGAACCGGCTGAAGGCCGCCGCCGAGCTGTACCGGGACGGAAAGGTGAAGGTCGTGCTCGTGACCGGTGACAACAGCCGCAAGGAGTACGACGAACCGGACGCCATGCGCACGTACCTCCGGACGCACGGGGTGCCGGACCAGCAGATCGTGAGCGACTTCGCCGGGTTCGACACCTGGGACTCGTGCGTTCGGGCGAAGAAGATCTTCGGCGTCGACCGCGCGGTACTGGTGAGCCAAAGCTTCCACATCCGGCGGGCGATCGCGCTGTGCCGGACCGCCGGCATCGATGCCTACGGGGTCGGCGTCGACGCCGTGCACGACGTGACCTGGTACTACGGCGGGACACGGGAGGTGTTCGCGGCGGGGAAGGCAGCTCTTGACGCCGTGTTCAAGCCGGACCCGCACTTCCTGGGGCCGAAGGAACCCGGGGTCGGGGAGGCCCTGGCAGCGGACGAACGCTGAGGACCGCCGCCACCCCGGGCAGGCGCCCGGCCCTGCGGAGAGGCACGCGCCGGCCCTGCGAAGGAGCGACGAGTGCCGGGGCGCTCCACCGGGCCGGGGCACTCCGCAGAGGCGCGACCGGAGCGATCACGCTCTACAGAGAGGTGATCGGAGCGGTCTCGGCCGAGACCCAGTCGAGGTAGCGGGCGCTGCCCCGTACCACCGGGATCGCGATGATCTCCGGTGTGTCGTAGTCGTGTGCCGCCAGGAGATGCGCCTCCAGTTCGTCGTACCGCTCGGTCGTCGTCTTGAACAGGAGCTGCCACTCCTCGGCGGTCTCGATGGCGTTCTGCCAGTGATAGACGGACGTGACGGGTGCGGCGATCTGTACGCAGGCGGCAAGGCGCGCCTCCACCGCGCCCCGCGCCAGGGAATGGGCCTTCTCCTCACTGTCCGTCGTGGTCATCACGGTCAGCCATGCCGGCGTCGTCACCTTCGGGCTCCTCGGTATCGGGACGGGGCGTCCTTGCTCGCTCCGTCGATTGTCAGGGGCGACGTGGCGCGGCGGCAGTTGCCCGGTGGTCAGGCGCCGTACGGATGGACCGCCTTGGCGTCACGCAGTGCGCGTCCCCACCAGACCAGCTGATCGAGCATCGTCTTGGCCGCCGCGTCGCAGCCCGCCGGATCCCTGTGCCTGCCCTCGTCGTCGAAGAGAGCGCCCGCGTTGTGGAACGAGACCGTGTCCCGGATGCCGACGGCGTGCAGCTCCGCGAAGACCTGCCTCAGATGCTCGACAGCGCGCAGACCTCCGGAGACGCCACCGTACGAGACGAAGGCGACAGGCTTGGCCTGCCACTCGGCGCGGTACCAGTCGATGAGGTTCTTCAGCGGGGCCGGGTACGAGTGGTTGTACTCGGGGGTGATGACGACGAAGGCATCGGCCTGCGCCAACCTGGCTGATACGGAGTCGAGTTGAGCTTTCGCATCGGCGTCGGGCCGGTAGGAGAGGGCGGGCGGGAGGTCGAGTTCCGCGATGTCGACGAGGTCGGGCGCGACGCCGGGGTGAGCGGCGGTGCGCGAGAGGAACCAGTCGGCGACGACGGGGGCGAACCGCCCCTCCCGATTGCTGGCGAGGATGACCGCCACCTTCAGGGGGGCGGTGGAGTCGGACGCAGACGTGAGAGATGAGGGTGTCGCGGCGAGATTCATACGGACAGGCTCATATATCAACCCTGGTTGAGGTCAAGCCGTGTCCGTCGAGCGCCCAAAACGGAACCGCCCCCGCCGGGCCCAGGGGGGGTGGGCCCGGTGAGGGCAGCCGCCGGGGGCGGTCCGATCCACCGTCCCGTGGGGGGTGACAGACGTGTGCCCGACACCCGCGAGGTCATGCATGTGACGTGCGCCACTCCTTTTCGGGGCGCCGTCACCCAATCGGCACCGGTGCGAACTCAACCGGTCACCCTCACCCCCATCACCGCCGTGACCTGCACACATGCATCTTGGCAAGAGTGGCGCGCCGGGCCGTTCGGGTGAAAGCTGACTTGGCGTCAGCAGGCATGGAAGGCGCGTCGCCCGTTAGCTCGGACTCAGGACACACCAACTCGCGTCATCGCCGGAGGAACCGCTCATGCGTCCTGCCCGCCCAGTGACCGGTGCCGCCGCTTGTGCGGTCACCATAACCGCGCTCGGCCTTCTCACTGTCGGACCGTCCGCGTACGCAGGTGATGCCGGCACGCTACGGGTCGACTCGGCAGCCGCACCGCGGGCCGACGGCGAGTCGGAAGGACGGAACGACGAGGGCAGGACGGACAACCCCTCCGGGTCCGGGAACAACCTTTTCGGCCTCAACAACCCCTCCGGCCTCAACATCCCTTCTCTGCTCGACTCCGTCGGCGGGCTCAACGCCTTCTCCGGACTCGACTCGCCCTCCCGGGACGAGGGGTCGACGAAGCGCGACAACCAGTCGGGGCGCGACGACTCGTCGTCCGGACGGGACAACTCCTCCGGCCGCGACGACCAGTCCGGGCGCGAAAGCTCCTCCGGCCGCGACAACTCGTCATCGGGACGGGACAACTCCTCCGGGCGCGACAGCCAGTCGGGGCGTGACAGTTCCTCCGGACGCGACGGCCAGTCCGTCCCCGACGCCCCCAGCGGGCACGTCAAAACAGGTGTCGGCGGCAGTGTCCGATCCGACACCACCCAGATCGCGGCGGGCGCCGGCGTACTCGCCGCGACCGCCGTCGGCGGAGCCTGGCTCCTGCGTCGTCGGGCGAGCGGCACGCAGGGAGCCGGCTGACGGAGACGGATTCACGTCTCCGAACCGCCCGGTTTCCGTCCCGGTGGCCCCGCGCCACCGGGACGGGACCATCCCCGCCCCATACCCGCCCCGCCCCCTCCCTGCCCCCGTCCCGTCATCCGGAGGACGACCGTGTCCCAGAAGGCCAAGAGCTGGCTGCTGGTCATCTCGGCACTGGCCGGCATCTGGCTGATCCGGCACGGCGCCGACGTGCAACTGATCCCGCCGCAGCCGACCGCCGCCCAGGCCTACGCGGGTGGCCCCGCACTGCAACCGGGCTCACCGGTCGCCGAACCCCTGAAGCCCTCGGCACCCGTACGCATCCGGATCCCGAGCATCCGGGTGGACGCCCCGATGATGCGGCTGGGGCTCGGGGCCGACGGCAGTCTCGACGTGCCGCCGGCCGGGAAGCGGGACGCCGTCGGCTGGTACCAGGGCGGAACACCGCCCGGCTCCCAGGGCAGCGCGATCGTCGCCGGCCATGTCGACAACGCACGAGGGCCGTCGGTCTTCTACAACCTGGGCACTCTGCAGAAGGGCAGCACCGTCGAGGTGGTCCGCCAGGACGGTCGCACCGCGGTCTTCTCGCTCGACGCGATCGAGGTCTACGCGAACAAGAACTTCCCCGACAAGCAGGTGTACGGCGCCTCGCCCT
Source organism: Streptomyces sp. NPDC058051 (assembly GCF_042885475.1). Taxonomy (NCBI): domain Bacteria; kingdom Bacillati; phylum Actinomycetota; class Actinomycetes; order Kitasatosporales; family Streptomycetaceae; genus Streptomyces; species Streptomyces sp. NPDC058051. Next base: position 406,747 of record NZ_JBHVRW010000005.1, on the reverse strand, counting down.
ACGCCTCGCTCCGCCTGATCACCTGTGGCGGCGGGTTCTCGAAGACGACGGGGTACCAGGGCAATGTGGTGGCGTACGCGCACCTCACCGCGGTGCGCTGACCCTCACCGCCCGGCGCCCACCCCTCGCGCACACCGCCCCCGCGCACGCCGTTCGTCGCTCATGCCGCCCACTGGTCGAACGCCAACTTGGCGACCAGCGAGCACACCACGACCAGCAGGACCCCGCGGACGAACTCGCTGCCCTTCCGGAGCGCCATCCGGGCCCCGATCAGCCCGCCCGCCAGGTTGAACACCGCCATCAGCGCGGCCAGCTGCCACATCACGTTGCCCTGGTGGGCGAACATCGCCAGCGCCCCGCCGTTGGTGCAGACGTTGACGATCTTGGCGGTGGCCGACGCCGTCACCAGGTCGAGATGGAGCACCGCGGTCAGCGCCAGCACCAGGAACGTTCCGGTCCCGGGGCCGAACAACCCGTCGTAGAAGCCGATGCCGCCGCCGACCAGCACGATCGCGGTGACGGTGCGGGCCCGGGTGACCTTCTGCCGCGTACCGTCGTCCACCGTCCTGCCGAACGAGGGCCGCAGCATCACGAACGCCGCGACCGCCAGCAGGACGATCATGATGACCGGGCGCAGCACCTCGCTGCTGATCCCGGCGGCGAAGAACGCCCCGGCCATCGATCCGGCCAGGGCCGCAAGACCGATCCGCAGGGCCGTCCCGACCTTCACCGGCGCCTTGCGTACATACGTCACGGCGGCACCCGACGTGCCGACGATCGCGACCGCCTTGTTCGTGCCGAGGATGTGCGCGGCGGGAACCTGCGGCAGTCCGAGCAGAAGGGCGGGCAGCAGGAGCAGTCCGCCGCCGCCGACCACCGCGTCGATCCAGCCGGCCGCGGCTGCGGCGAGGCAGAGGAGAACCAGGGTGGTGAGTGCTGTGTCGGGCATGGTCGCGACCCTAGGGAGCCGATACGTGCCCCGTCCAACCGCTTTGGCCGGATCGCGGGAAAGTTGAGCCACCCCTGAGGTTCCCGGCGCAGGGCGAAGCGAGGTTGCGGCCCCCGGCTTCGACCGGGGCGGGTAGCTCAGGTTGTTCGTGGGGCCCCGAAGCGCAGGCCGTCGAAGAGGATGGTGGTGATCTGTCGGGCTTCGGCCTGCCAGCCTTCCGTGGCGTGCAGTGCGCAGATGCCGCCCAGGGCGCGCAGCAGGGTGGGTCCGGTGACGCCGTCGCGGATGGTGCCGGCCGCGGTGCCCGCATCGAGCAGCCGGGTGAGGGCGTCGGCCATCTGGGTGCGGGCGTTGTCGAAGACGGGTGAGTCCGTTGCCATGATGCTCTCCAGGGCGGCGGCCATTCCCTTGCCCACGGCCGCGTGGTCCACGAGCAGCAGCAGGAAGCGTCGCAGGGCCTCGTGCGGGACGTGTCGGTCCAGGAGCTGGGCGGGAGCGGCGCACAGTTCGTCGACTTCCTTGCGGTAGACCTCCTCGACGAGAGCTTCGCGTGTCTCGAAGTGGCGGTAGAGCGTTCCGACGGCCACCCCGGCCCTGCGGGCGATCTCCTCGACGTGCGCGTCGGTGTCGCCGCCGAGGAACGCGTCCCGCGCTGCGGTAAGGAGTGCTTCGCGGTTGCGGCGCGCGTCGGCGCGCAGCGGACGTGATGACGGCAACAGAGCTCCATAAGGTGAGTCGGACTCCGGTTGTGTAGTGTTTTCCGGAGTCGGGTTCATGTTACCGAGGAGGGCTCGTACGACGGTCCCTGGAGAAGGGCTGGACGGACTACGTGTGCTGGTCACCGGTGGCAGCCGCAGCCTGGGCGAAGCGACTGCCCGCCGCTGCGGGCACGACCGTGCTGACCGCCTCGCGGAGGAAGCCGGCTCATGGGAGCGCAGTTCCGTGTCGACGGCGGCATCATCCCGACGGTCCGAGCGGCAACCAGCTGGAAGAACAGGAAGAAGAGGACACCACCGTGAACATCGCCCTGAGTTCCGTGATCATCGACACTGCCGACCTGGAGCCGGAGGGCGCGTTCTGGCACCGGCTGCTCGGCGGCTCGATCACCCGGACGCCGACCCACCACTTCGTCCAGGCCCCCGGCATGCCGGTGCTCGTGATCCAGTCGGCCCCAGGACATGTCGCCCCGGAGTGGCCGGACGGCATCTCCCAGCAGATGCACCTCGACTTCGCCGTAGACGATCTCCCGGTCGCCGACCGGACGGCGATGGAAGCAGGCGCCAGGCGGCTGCGGCCCACCGGCGACGTCCATCCGGATTCCCGGACGGGCAGCCGGGTCTACGCCAGCCCGGCCGGACACCCCTTCTGCCTGCGCTCGGCCTGAACGACCGACGCCGTGCCGGGCCAACGACCAACGCCGTGCCGGGCCATGGACCGACGCCGTGCCGGGCCATGGACCCGTGAGACGTCCGGACGCGTAGACAGCGGGACCGTGTGCGTGGCTGAACCGCGCGGCGCTGTCGGAACTGGCGGACGTTTGCTGCGCATCTCGGGTTCTGGCTCAACAACTGTGGCCAGAACCGCATTTCGCATCTCGCATCTCGCATCTCGTGAACAGGGCCAATGAACAGGGCCAAGCGGCCGGTCCGTGACGAGTGGGGTGGTCAGGCTGCGTCGTCGTGGGCGGTGGCGGTGGACTTCGCCTGCCATGCGGTGAGCTCGCCCTGGAGCTGGCTGATCTTGACCTGCCGGCGCTCGATGGCGTCACGGCCGAGCGCCAGGTGGGTGGGCAGCTTGTCCTGGCAGGTGACTTCGTAGATCAGCGCGGCCCCCTTGACGGGATCGCCGAGCTGGGCGTGGTTGGCCTGGCCGATCCATGCGAGGGTGTCGTGGGCCGGGGTTCCGTCGTAGGCGGGAATACGGTGGGCGGCAGTGGACAGCGAGCTGCCGTCGAGGAAGTCGGTGCGGAATACGCCGGGTTCGACGACCATGCTCTGGATGCCGAACGGCGCGAGTTCCACGGAGAGGGCTTCGCTGATCCCGGCGACGGCGAACTTCGAGGCGCTGTACATGCTGACGCCGGGCTCGCCCTCGAATCCGGACCGGGATCCGATGTGGACGATCTTGCCGTGGCCCGCCTCACGCATCACAGGAAGAACAGCGCGGGTGACATTGATGAGGCCGAAGACGTTGAGGTCGAACAGGGAGCGCGCTTCGGCGTCCGTGATCTCCTCCAGCGCGCCGAGCAGTCCGCGCCCGGCGTTGTTGACGAGCACGTCGATACCGCCGAACCGGCCGACGGCCGCTTCGACGGTCCGCGTGATGTCCTCGCTGCGGGTGACGTCCAGCGCGAGGCCGAGCACACGGTCGGACCGCTTCAGGTCATCCGGCAGGCCGTCCAGGTTACGGGCCGTGACCACGACCGCGTCACCGCCCGCCAGCGCGGCTCGGGCGATCTGCAGGCCGAACCCGCGGGATGCTCCGGTGATGAACCAAGTGGACATGAACGACTCCTTCTTTCGTCAGTGACGGGACGGAAACGGGGAACGGGACCGTGTCCCCGTCCTCTGCCCCGTTCCTCCACTGAACCAGCCCTGAGCAGGGAAAAGAGGGACGAAGAGGGCCCCGTCGGTCGGGGGACGAACTGGGCCACCCTCTCTTGCCTCATGCCGGGTGCGAACGCGCGAGACTGGGTGGCATGACCCGTGAGGAGACAAGCTCCCGACTGGCGGAGTTCCTGCGCTCGGCTCGCGCCCGCCTCAGCCCGCAGGAGGCCGGACTGAAGGAGGAAGGCGTCGGCCGCCGCCGTGTGCCTGGACTACGGCGGGAAGAGCTCGCCCGCCTGGCCGGCGTGAGCGTGGACTACTACACCCGCCTGGAACAAGGCCGCAGCCCCAGCGCCTCGGCAGAGGTCCTTGACGCGCTCGCCACGGCCCTGCGCCTCGACGACGCCGAACGCGCCCACCTGCACACCGTCGCCCGCCCCACCTCGGCCCAGCGCAGGCGTCGATCCCGGCCGCAGCGTGTCCATCCCGGCACCTGGGATCTGCTGGACACCCTGGAGGCCGCCTGCCGCCCGGGCTTCGTCCTCGGCAGGCGCCTCGACGTCCTTGCCCACAACCGCCTCGCGGGACGGCTCATCACCGACTTCCGTGCCCTGCCCGCCGCGCAGCGCAACCAGGCACGCTTCGTCTTTCTCGACCCCCATGCCCGCGAGCTGTACACCCACTGGGACACCGTCGCCGCCGACACGGCCGCCATGCTCCGCCTCGACGCCGGCCGTCACCCCGACGACCCCGCCCTCAGCGCTCTCGTCGGTGACCTGTCCATACACAGCCATGAATTCCGCCGCTACTGGTCCGACAACAAGGTCCACCGGCGCACCACCGGCACCAAGGACTACCACCACCCCCTCGTCGGTGACCTCACCATCTCCTACCAGGCCCTCACCCCCGGCGACGACCCCGACCAGACCCTGTTCATCTACCGCACCGAACACGACAGTCCCTCGGAAACTTCACTGCGGCTGCTGGCCTCCTGGAACGAGCCCACGGCACCGGAGACAGCGCCGGAGCACGACCCCACCGCCCTGCGTAGCACCGGGAACCGCAGGCGCTGACATGGAAGTGGGGTCGCAGGCACGGCCTCCTACGGAGCGGGCTTCACCCGCGCCGTGTCAGCCCTGCTGTGCCTCGACGGCGGAGGGGTCCATCCACACGACCTCCCAGATGTGGTGGTTCGGGTCCTGGAAGGAACGGTTGTACATGTGACCGAAGTCCATGGGCGGGTTGGCGGCCGATCCGCCGGAGGCGAGCGCGGCATCGACCAGCTCGTCCACCTTCTCCCGGCTGTCGGCGCTCAGAGCGAGGATCACCTCGGTGGACGTCGACGCATCGGCGATCCCCTTCTTCGTGAACTCTCTGAAACGGTCCTCGGTGAGGAGCATGACGAAGATGGTGTCGCTGACGACGAGACACGCGGTGTTCTCGTCGCTGAACTGCGGGTTGCACGAGAAGCCGAGCTTGCCGAAGAAGTCCTTGGTTGCTTCAAGGTCCTTGACCGGCAGGTTCACAAAGATCATCTGAGTCATGGCCGTTCCGCTTTCTCTGCTGTTGAGAGCCCTGGTGTCGAGAGCCCTGGTGTGGGGAGCTCTGCTGTTTCGAACTCTGCTGTTTCGAACTCTGGTGCTTCGAACTCCGGTAATCCGGTGTTCGAACGCGTGACGACAGGTAGACAGTCGGGCAGCACAGAACTCATCGGTACCGGTGAGGTGATTGTCCGCTTCCCCGCATCAGCGCACGGCGAGCGGCGCGCCGCCCCGGAGCAGCGATCCGCCCAGCGGGGTCAGCGTGTGGAGGACGGAGTTGCCGTGCCGCAGGGTGTGGATCAGGCCCGCCTCGCGCAGCACACCCGCGTGTTCGCTCGCCGAGGCGAGGGAGACGCCGGCCCGGAGGGCGAGCTCGCTGGTCGTGCAGCCGTTGCCGATGGCTCTCAGGATCGCCGATCGGGTGTTGCCGAGGAGCCGGCCGAGCCAGGGCCCCGGTTCGGCGAAGACCGGGGCGCGGGAGTGGGTGACCGGGTAGACGAGCACCGGCGGGAGCCGCGGATCGCGGTGGACGACCGGGGTGACACGGCAGAAGTAGGACGGTTGGAGCAGTAACCCCCGCCCGTTCAGCTGGAGTTCACGATCGACGGGGTAGTCCGCCTCCAGCACGGGGGGCCGCCAGCGGATCATGGGCGGGAGGGAGGCCAGCAGCTCGTCCGCTCCGCCGTCCAGGAGGGCTCGGCCGCGGAAGGCGCGGTCGGCTTCGACGCTGGCCCGGATGTGCGGCCAGTACGGTTCGATCGCGGCGCGGTGGTAGGCGCGCAGGGCGCCGTCGAGCCGGGTGAGCAGTTCGGCGGGGTCGTCCGGTATGCGGCCCGCCTCGCGGCGTTCGGCGCCCAGCAGGGCGAGTTCGGCGTCGACCCGCCGGAGCGGGGTGGCGCGCAGCGCTTCGATACCGGCGTCGATGCCATAGGGCTCACCGCCTTCCCGAGAAGGTGTCAGGAAGTCCGGGAAATAGCCGCGCGGCGGAATCAGGGCGGCCAGCAGACGCACTTCGCCGGGTAAGCGGAGCCGGGTTTCCGTCCGCCACTTCCCGAACACCGTGGAGCCGCGCCGGTCCCTCAGCCGATGGAAACTCAGAACGGTTTCCCACAGCGCGTCCGGCCGGGTGGCCATCCGCACCTTGGAGAGGTCCACTCCGGTCATATGGATACGCAGCACCGAGCCCCCACCTGTTGCACCTGCAATGACCCCCCGCCCGAGGGTAGGTGATCCGTAACAGCCCGTCACCACGGGGTTTCGGCCAGAGGTGAAACGTCTCGCCCTCGCATGCCGTCTCCCGAAAAGCTGTACGGCGTCGGGTGCGGGTCCGGAGCCACCGGAAGAGCGAGTGAAGGCCGTGGGGGGTTTTGCTCGTTCGGCGGCGGTCGGCGTCGGGTACTGCTCCGCATCCGACGGGGGTAAGCCGGGTGCGGTCCGTGGATGGGGATCCAAGGACCGCACCCCGGTCCGTTCACGGCCCATTTCTTTGCGCGTCGCGTTGAAGAAACTTTGCGTAGTGAACGAAGAAAAGGCACCACTCCGAACATCTCTTCCCACCAGAACAGAACAAGGCGGCGACACCCCCGCACAGGGTGCCGCCGCCTCTGGGGATTCCGGAGCTGCCGTCGGGCCGGTGAGGGTACGGGTGAACCGACAAAGGCTCCGGAGTCAGGGGTGGTACCGGGTCAGCGGCTGTCGCTGCCCCTCGATTCCGCCGCCGCGCGGCCCGCTTCCAGGCGGGCGACGGGGATGCGGAACGGCGAGCAGGACACGTAGTCCAGGCCCACGTCGTGGAAGAAGTGCACCGACTCCGGGTCGCCGCCGTGCTCGCCGCAGACACCGAGTTTCAGGTCCGGACGTGTGGCACGGCCCGCCGCGACGGCGCTGCGCACCAGCGAGCCGACCCCGTCCTGGTCGATCGTCTCGAACGGCGACACCCCGAAGATGCCCTTCTCCAGGTACGCGGTGAAGAACGAGGCCTCCACGTCGTCCCGGGAGAAGCCCCACACCGTCTGGGTCAGGTCGTTCGTGCCGAAGGAGAAGAACTGTGCGGCCTCGGCGATCTGGCCCGCGGTCAGCGCGGCGCGCGGCAGCTCGATCATCGTGCCGATGCTGAGCTTCAGGTGGGTACCGGTGGCGGCCTCGACCTCGGCGATGACCTGGTCGGCCTCGTCGCGGACGATCTCCAGCTCCTGGACCGTGCCGACGAGCGGGATCATGATCTCGGCACGCGGGTCGCCCTTGGCGTTCTTGCGCGCCGCCGCGGCCTCGGCGATCGCCCGTACCTGCATGGCGAACAGGCCGGGGATGACGAGACCGAGACGGACCCCGCGCAGACCCAGCATCGGGTTCTGCTCGTGCAGCTTGTGCACGGCCTGGAGCAGACGCAGGTCGTTCTCGTTGGCGTCCTTGCGGGACTCGGCGAGTGCGACCCGCACCGAGAGCTCGGTGATGTCGGGCAGGAACTCATGCAGCGGAGGGTCGAGCAGCCGTACGGTGACGGGCAGTCCGTCCATCGCCTCGAACAGCTCGACGAAGTCGGTCCGCTGGAGCGGAAGCAGCTCCTCCAGCGCGGTCTCGCGCTCGGCGTCGGTGTCCGCGAGGATCAGCTTCTCGACCATCTCGCGGCGCTCACCGAGGAACATGTGCTCGGTACGGCACAGGCCGATGCCCTGGGCGCCGAAGCGGCGGGCGCGCAGCGCGTCCTCGGCGTTGTCTGCGTTGGCCCGCACCCGCAGCCGGCGCACCCGGTCCGCGTACGCCATGATCCGGTGCACGGCGGCGACCAGCTCGTCGGCGTCGTCGGCGCCCGCGTGCATCCGGCCCTCGAAGTACTCGACGACCGGGGACGGCACGACGGGGACCTCACCGAGGTACACCTTGCCGGTGGAGCCGTCGATGGAGACGACGTCGCCCTCCTCGATGACCCGGCCGCCCACCGTCATCCGGCGGCGCTTGGTGTCGACTTCGAGGTCCTCGGCGCCGCAGACACAGGTCTTGCCCATGCCGCGTGCGACGACGGCGGCGTGCGAGGTCTTGCCGCCGCGCGAGGTCAGGATGCCCTCGGCCGCGATCATGCCGTTGAGGTCGTCGGGGTTGGTCTCGCGGCGGATGAGGATGACCTTCTCGCCGGACCGGGACCACTTCACCGCGGTGTACGAGTCGAAGACGGCCTTGCCGACCGCGGCACCCGGCGACGCGGCGATGCCGCGACCGAGCAGCTCCGGCCGCTTCCCGTCGGCGACTCCCGTGTCGTCGAAGCGCGGGAACATCAGCTGCGCGAGCTGTGCCCCGTTGACCCGCTGGAGCGCCTCGGCCTCGTCGATCAGACCCTGGTCGACGAGCTGTGTCGCGATCCGGAACGCGGCACCCGCGGTGCGCTTGCCGACCCGGGTCTGGAGCATCCACAACTGGCCGCGCTCGATGGTGAACTCGATGTCGCACAGGTCCTTGTAGTGCGTTTCGAGGGTTCCCATGATCTCCATCAGCTGGTCGTACGACGTCTTGTCGATCGACTCCAGCTCGGCGAGCGGCACCGTGTTGCGGATGCCGGCGACGACGTCCTCGCCCTGCGCGTTCTGCAGGTAGTCGCCGTACACGCCCTGGTGGCCGCTGGCCGGGTCGCGGGTGAACGCGACGCCCGTACCGGAGTCGGGGCCGAGATTGCCGAAGACCATCGAGCAGACGTTGACGGCCGTCCCGAGATCGCCGGGGATGCGCTCCTGGCGGCGGTAGAGCTTGGCCCGGTCGGTGTTCCACGAATCGAAGACGGCCTTTATGGCCAGGTCCATCTGCTCGCGCGGGTCCTGTGGGAAGTCACGCCCGGCATCCCGCGAGACGATCCCCTTGAACTGCTCGACCAGCTTCTTCAGATCGGCCGCGTCCAGGTCCACGTCGACCGTGACGCCCTTGGCCTGCTTCGCCGCTTCCAGCGCCTCCTCGAAAAGATCGCCGTCGACGCCGAGGACGGTCTTGCCGAACATCTGGATGAGTCGGCGGTAGGAGTCCCACGCGAACCGGTCGTCGCCGGCCTGGGTGGCGAGACCGACCACGGACTCGTCGGAGAGGCCGATGTTGAGGACCGTGTCCATCATGCCGGGCATCGAGAACTTCGCACCGGAGCGGACCGAGACGAGCAGCGGGTCGTCCGCCTGGCCGAGCTTCTTGCCCATCCGCGCCTCAAGGGCTTCGAGGTGTGCACTGACCTCGTCGCGCAGCTCCGCCGGCTCCTCGCCACTGCCGAGGTAGACCTTGCACGCCTCGGTGGTGATGGTGAAGCCCGGAGGGACGGGAAGCCCGAGATTGGTCATCTCGGCGAGATTGGCACCCTTCCCGCCGAGCAGATCCTTCAGATCCTTGTTGCCCTCGGTGAAGTCGTAGACGAACTTCTGGCCCTGCGTGTCCCGGGATTCCGGGCTGGATACGTGGGGATCTTTGATTTCCGACACGGGCCTCGACTCCTCGAAGACGCGGTGGCTGCCCTGACGGCGAGGAACATACCCAGATCGAAGGTGCCCGGGTACGTCCACTTGCGCGTCATGAGGCTTCAACCACCCGTCCGCCAGCAGATCGAAAGTGAGACGGCCTGCCCCTCGATCGAGGGGTGCGTTCACTTCTTGAACGAATAAACGCGCTGCGCCACCAAGTCGCCCCCGGTCGACCACGCAACGCAGCGGAAGCGTCGATCGATCAAAACGAAGGACCTTGGCACCCAGTGCCACCCTTTGAGAAGTGCAGCCCCTAATTTTGCGCTCATCTGAGCACGCAAACTCTCAAGGTGGCGAGAATCACTCTACGGTCGCCGCTCAGATGTCACCATCCGGACGGCCGAGAGGCGCTTCCTGGTCACCGACAGGTCGTCGCCCCCTAGCCAAGCGTGAGAAAAGGCGGGGCACGGCGCCCGGTGCGGGCACATCAGAACTCCTCGCTGGCCGAATTCAGCCAAATGTGTCGCGATCCGCTGCTCAGATGAGCGAGGCAAAGAATGAGGCACGCGGTGCCTGTGGTGCCGCGTGCCTCACTCATGCCTACTTGCCTACTCATGCCTCACTCATGCCTCACGAAGGGCCGAGCCCTCGGAGAGCCGCGGCAGCCGACGCTGCTGGTCGGCCTGCCATGGCGGCCGACGCCGCTGGTCGGTCACGAAAGCCGTGGCGGGTCGCGTCGGCCCCTGGGAGCGGGCGCGGGGCGTTCTCAGCCGCCCGAGGTGTCCAGCTCCGCGTCCGCGCTCACGCCCGCGCAGTCGTACGGGTCCTTCAGCCAGCCGTCCGGCAGCACCACCCGGTTGTTGCCCGAGGTGCGTCCGCGCGGCCCGTCCGCCCCGTCCGGCCACGGCTGGTCCAGGTCCAGCTCCTGCAACTGGCTGCCCAGCTCGTCCAGCGACGACGTGATCGCCAGCCTCTTGCGCATCTCGGATCCCACCGAGAAGCCCTTGAGGTACCAGGCGACGTGCTTGCGGAAGTCGATCACGCCACGGGTCTCGTCACCGATCCACTCCCCCAGCAGCGTCGCGTGCCGCAGCATGACGTCGGCGACCTCGCGCAGGCCGGGCGCCCGCCTCGTCTCCGTACCCTCGAACGCGCTGACCAGGTCACCGAAGAGCCAGGGGCGGCCGAGGCAGCCGCGGCCGACGACCACGCCGTCGCAGCCGGTCTCGCGCATCATCCGGCGGGCGTCGTCCGCGGACCAGATGTCGCCGTTGCCGAGGACCGGGATCTCCGGGACGTGCTCCTTGAGGCGGGCGATGGCGTCCCAGTCGGCGGTGCCGCCGTAGTGCTGGGCGGCCGTCCTGCCGTGCAGGGCGACAGCCGTGACGCCCTCCTCGACCGCGATGCGGCCCGCGTCGAGGTAGGTGGTGTGGTCGTCGTCGATGCCCTTGCGCATCTTGATGGTGACCGGCAGATCGCCCGCCTGGGAGACCGCCTGGTTGAGGATCGCGCGCAGCAGCGGGCGCTTGTACGGGAGCGCGGAACCGCCGCCCTTGCGGGTCACCTTGGGGACCGGGCAGCCGAAGTTCAGGTCGATGTGGTCGGCGAGGTTCTCGTCGACGATCATGCGGACGGCCTTGCCGACCGTGACCGGGTCCACTCCGTACAACTGGATCGAGCGCGGGGTCTCGCTCGCGTCGAAGTGGATGAGCTGCATCGTCTTCTCATTGCGCTCGACCAGCGCCCGCGTCGTGATCATCTCACTGACGAACAGCCCCTTACCGCCGGAGAACTCCCGGCACAGGGTGCGGAACGGGGCATTGGTGATGCCGGCCATGGGGGCGAGCACCACCGGCGGCTCCACCGTGTGGGGGCCGATCCGGAGCAGCGGGAGCGAGGGGGCGAGCGTGGTCATTGCTCCATTGTCGCGTACGGCTCGGTGCGGCTCGAAGGCGGAGTTCATTAGTTAGCCGTACTATCCATGTATGCCCGAGCTGAGCCCCCACCGACGGCACCTTGTCCTGGCGATCTGCTGCATGAGCCTGCTGATCGTCAGCCTCGACAACACCGTCCTCAATGTCGCGCTGCCCTCCATGCAGAAGGAACTGCACGCCACCGTCGCGGGCATGCAGTGGACCATCGACGCGTACACCCTCGTCCTCGCCTCACTGCTGATGCTCGCCGGCTCCACCGCCGACCGGATCGGGCGCCGGAAGATCTTCCAGACCGGACTCGTCCTCTTCACCCTCGGCTCGCTGCTCTGCTCCCTGGCGCCGAACCTGGAGTCGCTGGTGGCGTTCCGGATGGTGCAGGCGGTGGGCGGCTCGATGCTCAACCCCGTCGCGATGTCGATCATCACGAACACCTTCACCGATCCGCGTGAGCGGGCCCGCGCCATCGGGGTGTGGGGTGGTGTCGTCGGCATCTCCATGGCGGCGGGCCCCCTGGTCGGCGGGCTGTTGGTGGACTCGGTCGGCTGGCGGTCGATCTTCTGGATCAATCTGCCGGTCGGTCTCGCCGCGCTGCTGCTCACCTGGCGGTACGTCCCCGAGTCCCGCGCCCCGAGACCACGCCGCCCCGACCCCGTGGGCCAGCTGCTGGTGATCGGGCTGCTCGGTTCGCTGACGTACGCGATCATCGAGGCGCCCTCGTCGGGCTGGACCTCGCCGCGGATCCTGGTGTTCGCCGTGCTCGCCGCGTGCTCGCTCATCGGGCTGTTGCTGTACGAGCCGCGGCGCGCCGAACCCCTCATCGATCTGCGGTTCTTCCGCAGCGCCCCGTTCAGCGGCGCCACCGCCATCGCGGTCTGCGCGTTCGCCGCGCTGAGCGGTTTCCTCTTCCTCAACACGTTGTACCTGCAGAACGTGCGCGGTCTGAGCGCGCTGCACGCCGGGCTGTACATGCTGCCGATGGCGGCCCTGACCTTCGTCTGCGCACCGCTGTCGGGGCGGCTCGTCGGCAGCCGGGGGCCGCGGCTGCCGCTGCTGGTGGCGGGCGTGGCCATGACGGCATGCGGGGTGCTGTTCGCCGCGTACGACGCGGAGACGGACAACGTCCTGCTGTTCACCGGCTTCGTGCTGTTCGGCATCGGCTTCGGCATGGTGAACGCGCCGATCACCAACACGGCGGTCTCCGGGATGCCGCGCGCGCAGGCGGGTGTGGCGGCGGCGGTCGCCTCGACCAGTCGGCAGATCGGCGGAACGCTCGGCGTCGCCGTGATCGGTGCGGTGCTGGCGGCGGGCGTCGCCGGTACCGGGGCACCGCGCAGCGCCCCGTACGCGGCCGGGTTCGTGGACGCGACCACACCGGCCTGGTGGATCCTCGCCGGGTGCGGGCTCTGTGTCCTGCTGGTGGGGGCGCTGACCAGCGGGCCCTGGGCGCGCGAGACAGCGCGTCGGACCGCGGAGCGGCTGGAGGCGCCGACGGACGTCCCTGCGCAGGACCGGGCTTCGGCCTCCAGGGCCTGAAGCCGCCCGCCGCCTGAGGCCGCCCGCCGCCCGCCGCCGCGCAGGACTGTACTCATCGGTGCTCGCGAGGCGGCGGGCGAAGCCCCAGGTACTGGCGGCTCCGCCGTAGCGCGGACGCATCTGTTCGCCGTCGTTCCATCGCGGCGTTCTGACAGCGAACCCAGTCGTTCACGCTTCCCTGTCAGCGAACCTGGTCGCTCTTCGGCCCGATGCCTTTGATCCTGGCCGGAGTTCCGTCCGGGGCGAACGAGTGGTGGAAGGTGAAGGCGTGCGGCGCGGAGCCGTGGTCGTGGAGGTGTTCCAGCCTGGAAACCCCGTCCTGCCAGGTGGGTATCACGCCGTCGGAGACCCACCAGAAGACGTAATTCGGGTGTGCTGTCCTCTCGAACCAGTCGTAACGCCTGTTGAGTGCCTCGCGGTGCAGACCGGTGTAGATGGCGTCGAAGGCGGGGCGGAGGTCGGTCCAGAGGGAGAGGGTCGTGGCCAGGGCGATGGTTTCCACCGTATGGCCCTTGCCGTACCAGGTCGGTACGGCAAACTCGCCCCATGCACCCCAGTCCAAGTCGAAGAACGTGCCCCGGCCGCCGTCCGCCGCTTCAGCACGAGCGAGGTACCCGGGGTGCCGGCTGATCTTCCGGTAGACGGCCTCGCCGCTGTCCTGGAATGCGCGCGTGAGAGGTGCGGGATCGGCGAGAGGTGACTTCAGGACGCCGAATGTGTACAGAGCAAGATGGGGCATGCGTCTCTCCCTGGTCGGGGGTGCCTGGTGCGGACCCGCGGGTGGCTCAGCCTGGAGTAACTCCCGTGCGACCGTGGGCGATCGCCGAGGACCAGGTGAAGGTAGCTGCCTCTGCTGGCCATGTCGAAGTTGCGTTTTCCCTGCCCAAATGGCCTCTTGTACCGGTCATTTCGGGGGCTGGGGCGGTGACGGGCGGGGCAGGCTGCGGGGTACGTGCGCCGCTGGCGTGGCCGGTTCGCCCGGGCGGGCCCGCTCGGACTGAAGGCCCGTCAACTCTGCGGCCGTCCCGCCTCGTTCACACCACCGCAGGCCGCCGAGGTCAAGGCGCCGGCCTGCCTGCCGCCTGGCGCCTGGCGCCCGCCGCCCGCCGCCCGCCGCCCGCCGAGAGTGAAGTACCGCTCTCACGCTGGTCGTGCCCGGAACTGGCCCGCGAGGCCGCCCGGCAGGGCATCGCCCTGTTCATGTCGGCGTCGACCGTGCGTCGGCGGCCGTTCCAGTGGAGGTTCACCACCTCTGACCTGGACGATCTGCTGGCCAGGCTCGACCGGCACACCGCCGATCACCACGAAGGATCCTCTGTCGCACTGTGCTGCTACAAGCGACTCGTCCGACTCACCGCATAGGACACGGTCTTGGGCAGCGGTCGGCGACCTGAAGAAAATCACTGTCCGGCACCTGGGTGAAACTGCGCTCGACCCGCTCGCGCCGTGACCCGTCATCGATCGGCGGCATGCTGAGAACAGTGAAGGTCTCGGTCAGCGTCTTGTGTGTGTTCCGGTCACCGAGCGACGCGGTGATCCCACCCAGCATCCGGCGAAGTGCCGCTCGTTCCCGTCCCTGCTCATTCGCCGATAATCGCAGGCCATGAGCCATCCGTCACGGGCACGACGAGCGCACCGACTGCCTCAACCGCTCGTCCCGATCTCGGCGCCGGTTGTGGGGCGTGATGCGCTCGGCCGGCGAGTGCCTTGCGAGGGAGCACGCCATTTGCCTGACGGTCGCCGCCACGGTACTGCCGACGTCCCGAGGAAACGTTCGACGGCACTGCCTCCGGGTCAGCCGCTGACCGTGATCCGGATGTCGCCGATCCGCCCCATCCGGTCGAAGGAGACAACGGCGGCGTTCCCGGTCGGCAGGTCGGCGATCAGCCGGTCGCCTTCCACGCGCTGCGGCACCCCGTGGTGCTCGAAGTACCCCATGACGGCCTGCTGCGGCGAACGCCCGATGAGTGAGACCCCGGCCATGAGGACGCGCGGCAGGGCGACCGGATCGAGCTCGGCGCTCGGCACCTTCGGGTCGTCGGGCAGGAAGTAGACCCGGGTGCTGGGCCCGGCGGGCTGCCCGATGTACCCGGGAGTGCTGACTACCCCCATCCCCGCGAAGGCCAGCATCTCGGCGGCCCGCCGAGGATCGTCGAACCCGGACAGATCGAGTTCGTCAGTGGTGAACTCAGGAATCCCGTGCGCCTGCCCGTACCCTGCCACGGCAGCGGACAACGCCATGACCTCACTCCCGCCGAACCCCGGATTTGCCCAGCCCCACAGCCAGGACCCCCCCTCCATGTCGTACGTCCCAAGGACACCGACCCGTAGCTGCACCTCACCCTGCTGGTATGAGCACGTCGACAGGTCCGCGCTCCACGGCGCGTCGGGCAGGAACTCCACGAGCGCCTCAAGCTGAGCAGCGCCCCAGACTGAGTGCCGTTCCGCCTCAAGCACGAACTGGTCGCTGAATCCGTTTGTCATGATCAGGAGCATAGGGGGCGAGATCCAACGACGGGTAGCCCGGGCTCCGTCCCCCGCCACCTTTTTCGTGGCTCCGCAACGGGGCCTCCGGCCTTCGGGCCCGGCATGCCACAGGTCAGGGGATATCCGACTGAGATGGAGCAGGCGCCTTCTTGAGCGGCCTGCTTGGGAGCGGACGCCTCAGGCCCTGCGCGACTCGCTCATCACACGCATCCGCGCCAACCAGCACAACGACGGCGGTTGGAACTACAGCAAGGCCGAGGGCGATCCGGGGCAGCTCGGCACCGCCGGTGACATCGACATGAACGGCGCCGCGATGGCCGCACCGTGCGTCTCCGGCGTCCCGAACACCGACCCGGACATCGCCCGGGCCACGGCGTTCCTCAAGAGCAAGCCGGTGCCCGCCGGCGGCGCCTTCAACGCCCTGTTCGGCGTCAACACCGACTCCAACGGGTGGGCCGTCTCCGGACTCAACGCCTGCGGCATCAACGCGCAGACCGGCGACTTCCTCACCTCGGAGGGCACGACCCCGGTGGACTTCCTCATCGCCCAGCAGTTCAACCCCGGCGGCGGATTCAAGTACCTGCCCAGCGACACCTCTCCCTCGGCGTACGCGTCGATCGACGGGTTGCGTGCCGTAGCCGGCGGCGGCTTCACAGCCGCCCCGCCGGTACCGACGACCAGTGGTGCCGCCCAGGGGGTGGCGCAGGGGACATTTTCGGCCGGTACTGCCACCACGTTGGCCCTGACCGTGGACGACGGTGCGGGAAACCTGAAGGTCTGCTCCGTCGCCTTCACACCCACAAGCGCCACGTCCGCCCTCGGGACCGTCCTGGACGCGGCCACGACCGCGGCCACTCCGTCCGGCTGCGTGAGCAGCGTGACTCCGTCCTCGGGCACCGGCACGATCAGCGCCCTCAACGGCAAGGCCGACAGCGGGTCGAGCACCTGGAAGGTCAGCGTCGATGGATCAGCCTTCGACAGCGCCACTCGCGGAAAGGCGGAAGGGGATGCGCTCACCTCACGGCCCGGTCGGGAGGGACTGCCCACCGTACGGACGGACCCGCGTATTTCAACCGCCCCGGCCCGCAGGTCGTGTACAGCGCCGAGGTACTGGCACAGGTTTTGCACGCGTTCGCGCAGGGTCAACAGTGACGGCGGAAGAGGCGCGACCGCTCTAGGGCGCGTATCGAGTCGTGATCAATGGGTGGTCCGGGTGAGGTCTTTGATCCAGATCATCGAGGCGCGCAGGTGGAGGCCGGCGAGGTAGCTGTCCGGTGTCTTGTCGTAGCGGGTGGCGATGCCTCGCCAGGCCTTGAGCTTGTTGATCAGGCGTTCGACGGTGTTCCGCTCTTTGTAGAGGTCCGCGTCGTGACTGACGGGCCGGCCGCCCCTGCTGCCCTTCTTCGTCCGATTGGCGGCCTGGTCCTTCTTCTCCGGGATGACTGCCTTGATGTGGCGTTTCCGCAGGTGGGCCCGGATACCGCGGGACGAGTAGGCCTTGTCCCCGGCGACCGCGTCCGGCCGGGTGCAGGGGCGGCCGACGGGCCCGCGGACCCGTATCTTCCCCAGCACGGGGATGAACTGCGGGCTGTCGGCGGCCTGTCCCGCGGTCAGGACGAACGCCAACGGGCGGCACTTGCGGTCGGCGGCAAGGTGAACCTTGCTGGTCTGCCCACCTCTGGAGCGTCCGAGGAGGGCGGCCTTCAGTCGGAGTTTTCGGCGACGCCGGATGCGTCGTCGCTCTTCCCGCTCGGGATCGGTTTCTGTGTCCGGCCCGGTTTGTTCTTCGAGGATGCCCCCTTTGATCTGGCCTTCTCCTCCTCGGCGGCGGCCTTCTCCAGCGCGGCGACGACGTCCTGTTCCAGATGCATCCCGGCGGCGTCGTGGTGAGCCCGCGCGGTGGTGGAGTCGATGCTGACCAGGGACAGGTCTACTTCGCCCCGCTTCGCGGCTTCCGCGATCAGGCCCTCCAGCAGGGCCTCGAAGACGCCGGCGTCACGCCATTGCCGGAAGCGGTTGTGGACGGTCGACCAGGCACCGAACTCCTGCGGCATCTCCCGCCACTGCCCGCCCGTCTTGAACCGCCAGATCACGCCCTCGAACTGCTGCCGAAGCCGCTCGGGGTACGGGCCGTACTCGCCGATGGGCAGGTACGGCTCGATGAACTCCCAATCCGTGTCCGCCAGTTGCACTCGCGTCATGCAAGAACATCTACCGGTCCAGGCGCCGCCGCGAGGGCGAATCCCGCAGATTGATCACGACTCGATACGTGCCCTAGCGCCCGCCCGGCGGGTCGTCCCCGTACCGCTCCCGTCGCACGTCGTCCCGGACCTGTGCGTTCAGCAGGTCCCCGAGCGGGTCGGTCACCTCCCAGGAGTGCGCGCCGGGGTGCTGGACGAAGAGCATGCAGGCGTGCGCGTCGTGGACGGACCGGTTGTTGATCACGGCGGGGCAGGCGGACAGTTCGGCGAAGCGGTACGCACGGTTCTCCGTACCGGCGTCGGTCCAGAACAGCCAGAGGTCCTGCTCGGCAGGCGCCTCGGCCGACCAGAGTTGCCCGGCGTGCTCGGTCCCGTCGTCGTGCTCGCCGAGTTCGCACAGGACGAAGTCGTCCGGGTCGAGGGCTTCCGGCGGGTTCTCGGGACCGCCCGGCATGGTGGTGAGCGCAATGAGCGCGTCCATCTCGGGAACGCCGGTGTAGGCGGAGCATTGCAGCACTTGGGTTCTCTTCTGTGGTGTGTCGGGTCAGCGCGGAGCCCCACCCCATCGGGGACTGATTCCGCAGTTGCTCGTACGTGGGCCGGGGCCGTTCGGAGTGGCCCCAGGGACCGGATCGATCCGGCAGCAGGACGGGAGTCCGGGAAGGCGGGCTACGCGTGGATCAGCGCGCCCGCGCCCGCGCCCGGCATGAACTCCGGTATGAGCAAGGGGCGGGCGGTCAGCCCGTACCAGCACGTCTCGTCACGGGCGATGAACTCGAACTCGGCTCCTGCGACCAGCCGTTGCAGCGCTTCGTCCTGACGCCGGTCGTCAGCGGCCCAGGCACGTAGCTCGGTCGGTGCGTCGAGCACGTCGGGGGCGCCGGCCACGGACAGGGGCACGGCGCGTAGCACGGAGGGGGGAATCCAGGGGGCGGCGTCGGGGTCCGGGTCCGACCCGTTCGCGAGCCGTTCGGCCTGTCCCCGCAGCCACCGGAGGGCAAGCCGGGGGGTGGCAACGAGTGTTCCGCCGAGACAGACGGTCGCCCGTTCGTCGCCCGCGTACACCTCGGCAAGCAACTGCCCTTGCGGGAGTGGGGGATTCGCGCTCACAGTCCACCCCGACTGCTTCTGAGGTTCCGCAACGCGTTCTCGACGCTCAGCCGCTCGGCCTGGGTGAGCGAGCGAACCCACTCGGGTTCGGCTTCCCACTCGGCACCCCCACCGACCGGACGCAACGACCAGTAGGGGCCGGCGACCCCACGGAACTCACCCACGCGGTTGCGACGGACATCTGCCAGTAGCGTGCCGGGGGCCGGGGCATGCGGGGGTTCCTGCCCGTTCGGAAGAGCGTTCTTCGCAGACACTGGCGACTCCTCTCCGTAGTCATTCCACTACCAGGGCGGCCCAGCGTGACCTAGAGTCGGCATATCCTCAACTTGCGATGAATGAATAGAGAGTTGGAAGCCTGGATGGTGAATCGCAAAGAACTCGACCCCGAACAATCGCCCAGTGCACGGTTCGGGCAGCGGTTACGTGCGCTGCGAGATGAACGCGGCTGGACACAGGACGAGCTGGCGGAGCGCATGGGATGCTCCGGGACGCACATTTCAGCCGTCGAAACTGGGAGACGCTCCCCAACTCGTCAGTTCGCAAAAAGCGCTGACAGGGTGTTCGGTACTGGAGACCGGCTCGAACGTCAGAGCCTCGCCCTTCGGTATACGGCGTTACTGGAGGGCTTTCCGGAGTACGTCAGGCATGAGGCACGCGCGGCCGAGATTCGGCTGTATGAGGTCGGTGTCATGCCTGGCATAGTCCAGACCCCCGAGTACGCAACGGCGTTGACAACCCGCTCCGTTGAACGGGGCGCGATCACTCCCGAACAGGGTGACGAGCGAATCAGGCTCGTCGCAGAGCGCCAAGCAGCGCTCAAGCGAACACCGCCGCCCCTGGTGTTCGTCGTGCTGGACGAAAGTTGCCTCAAAAGGCCCGTCGGCAGCTCCGCCACCATGGACGGGCAGCTAGCGCGGCTGGTCGAGTTTGCCGGACTGCCGAACACTGTGCTCCAGGTCGCTCCGTTCGACATGGGCGACCGTCGCCCGCTCAGTTTGCCGCTGTACGTCCTGACCATGGAGAACCGCGCTCTCATCTCTTACGCGGAGTCCGCGCAACGTGGCCAGCTCGAACGGGAAAGCACTTCCGTAGTGCCCCTGTTGACCGCCTACCATCAGTTGCAGGCCGAAGCGCTCTCGCAGGCGGCATCCGTGGCCGTGATCGAGCAGTTACGAAAGGGCACCCCGTGACGACCGAATCCCCCCGCTGGTTCAAGTCCTCGTACAGTGAGAACGGCGGCGCATGCGTCGAGATTGCCGCCAACCTCGTCGACTCGCTCGGCATCGTCCCTCTCCGTGACTCCAAGAACCTGGCCGGCCCGGTCCTGAACCTCCCCACCGCCGCGTTCGCTTCCTTCGTGGCGGGCGTCAAGGCCGGAGAGTTCCGCGCCGTCTGACCCGTCGGTTCAGCGCCACCCGCTTCAAGGCAGCCCCATCGTGCGCCGCATGGTGGGGCTTCACGCTGTCCGCCGTAACGTCGAAAGCCCTGTCACCCCCTCTCGGTCGACCCCCTGGAACCGGGGCCGACGGCAGCGGGCCTCTCCCTGGTTCCGATGGCGCCGCCCGGACCTGAAGGCGCCCGGTCCCGCGCGTGGTCAGGCGTCGGCGGGCTCAAGGGCCTGGAGAAGCCGCAGGCGCCGCATGGTCTCGTCGTCGGCGGGGGCGTAGGTCACCAGGCGCGGACCGGCGGACGGGCCGAGCCACAGGTCGGTGTGTTCGAGGCGGAGCAGTCCGACGTGGGCGTTGCGGAAGATCTTGGTCCGGCCGCCGGGGCCCACCACCTCGTGCCGCGCCCAGATCTCCCGGAACTCCGGAGAGGCCGCCTCCAGCCGCCCCAGGAGCGCCTTCCACGCGGGCTCGGCCAGGTGCTTGGCCATCGCCGTGCGGAACTTGGCGGCCATCAGCCGGCTCACCTCGGGGAGGTCCACGACGGCGGCACGCCAGTCCGCGTTGGTGTAGGCGAGGATCATGCAGTTGCGGTCATCGGGGTCGACGGCGTCCAGGTCGCACAGCAGCCGTCCGTAGGTCCGGTTGTACGCGAGGATGTCGTACCGGCTGTTCTGGACACAGGCCGGGAGAGGGTCGAGCTGCCGCAGCATCTGGCGCAGCGCCGGGGTGACGCTCGGGCAGTCCGCTCCGGGCGCCGGGTCGACGGCACCGGCGAGCGAGAAGAGGTGGCTGCGCTCGCTGCGGTCGAGCAGCAGGGCGCGGGCGAGTGCGTCGAGCACCTGGGGCGAGACCTGGATGTCGCGGGCCTGTTCCAGCCAGGTGTACCAGGTGACGCCGACGGCGGAGAGCTGGGCGACCTCCTCGCGGCGCAGGCCGGGGGTGCGCCGGCGGCTGCCGCGCGGCAGACCGACCTGCTCGGGGGTGATCCGCTCGCGACGGCTGCGCAGGAAATCCGCGAGTTCGTGCCGCCGGACATCGGGTTCGGAGGGCTCGGGGACCGGCGGGGCGACCGGGGCCGCTGCAGCCACTGGGACCACCGGGGCCATCGGAACCGCCGGAGCCACCGTCCGCGGCGCCTCGCTCGTACCGGACACCTCACTCGCCATGGTCGTCATACCTCCAGCGTGCCGAACAGCCGGGCGCCCTGCCAGGTGCTGCTTATACCAGGATAAAGACACTCTGGTACCCGCCTGAGGTGGCGACGATCCTCGGTGGAGTGAGTGAATCAACCGTACGGACCCACACCTCCGCCACCGCCGCCCGAATGGCGCGGCACGACCACCCCGCTCCGGTGCTCGGCGCACTCGGACTGTTCACCGTGCTCCTCGGCGCGGCGCTGCCGCTCATCGACTTCTTCATCGTGAACGTCGCGCTGCCGACGATCGACCACGATCTGGACGCGGGGCCGGCCCTGCTCGAACTGGTCGTCGCGGGCTACGGCCTCGCCTATGCCGTCCTGCTCGTCCTCGGCGGCCGGCTCGGCGACATGGCCGGGCGGCGCCGGCTCTTCCTGCTGGGTGTCGCCGCCTTCGGGATCACCTCGCTCGCCTGCGGGCTCGCCCCGGACGCCTGGACGCTGGTCGGGGCGCGGGTTGCGCAGGGTGCCGCCGCGGCGCTGATGCTGCCGCAGGTGCTCGCGACCATTCAGGCGGCCACCTCCGGAGACCGGCGCGCGCGGGCGCTGAGCCTGTACGGAGCGACGGCCGGGCTCTCGATGGTCGCGGGCCAGATCCTCGGCGGAGTTCTCGTCGCCGCCGCACCGCTGTCGTCGGTGTTCGGCGAGAGCGCGGGCTGGCGTTCGGTGTTCCTCGTGAACGTTCCGGTGGCGGCGGTGGGACTGGTCCTGGCCGCCCGCTTCGTACCGGAGACCCGCTCCGACAGGCCCGCCCCGATCGACGTGCCCGGCACGCTGCTGCTGACCGCGGCGCTGGTGACGCTGCTCGCCCCGCTGACGGAGGGGCGCGCCGCGGGCTGGCCCGCGTGGACCTGGGTGTCACTGGCGCTCTCCCCGTTCGCCGCGTACGCCTTCTACCAGGTCGAGCGGCGGGCCGACCGGCTCGGGCGGACCCCGCTGGTGCCGCCGAGCCTGTTCCGGCTGGACTCGCTGCGGCGCGGGCTGGCGCTGGTGGTGCCGTTCTCAATCGGCTTCGGCGGCTTCATGTTCGTGATCGCGGTGGCGTTGCAGCAGGGCCTGGAACTGGGGCCGGCGGCAGCGGGCCTCTCCCTCGCTCCGATGGCTCTGGCCTTCTTCATCGCGTCACTGGCGGGTCCGCGGCTGGTCCTGCGGTACGGCAGCCGGGTCGTGACCGCGGGCGGGCTGATCCAGGCGGTGGGTGTGCTGGTGCTGGCGCTCACCGTGTGGCGCGGGTGGTCCGGCCTCGGGATGCTGGGGCTGATGCCCGGGGTCGCGATCGCGGGGTTCGGGCAGGGACTGCAACTGCCCGTCCTGTTCCGCATCGTGCTCTCCGACGTACCGGCCGCGCGTGCCGGTGTGGGGGGTGGGGTGATGACGACGACTCAGCAGGCCGCGCTGGCCCTGGGCGTGGCCACGCTCGGCACGCTGTTCCTCTCCCTGGTCCCCGGCTCGGGAATGCGGGACGCACTGACCGTGACGCTGTTGGTGCAGTTGGCCGCGGTGGTGCTGACGGTGCTGCTGAGTCTGCGGCTGCCGCGCAGGGTGGGGTGAGCGCGGGGCGGCGTCGGTGCGCGGACAAGGGCGTGGGCCCGGATCACACCAGGTGATCCGGGCCCACGGTCGTACGGGTGACGAGGAGGCATCAGCTCTGCGCGGGGCTGTCCTGCTCGGACGCACCCGGCTGCGCGGAGCCGTCCTCGGACGGCTCGGTCCGCGCGGCGGATCCGGTCTGCGCGGGGGCTGATCCCGACTGTGCGGAATCCGGCCCCGACAGCGCGCGGTCACGCATCTTGCGCAGGAGCTCCTGCTTCTGGTCGGCGGCGGCCTTGCGGTCGGCGTTGCGCGCGGGGCCCGCGCCCTGCTGATCGGCGCGGGACAGCTTCTTGCGCTGTCCGCCCACACCGAGGAGGTTGTTGCGGCTCTTGGCCACGGCGTTCTCCCATTCGTGGTGAGAAGTGAGGTCTGAGGTCTGATGACGACCTGGATGCGATCCGGTGGGCGGCGGGTGGTCTGGCCCGCCGCGCGCTCACTCGTAGATCTGGAAGAACGAAGACATGCGCGAACCGTACTCCGGACCAGGCGTCCACGCACCCGGTTTTCGCCCCGGTCGGGTGATGCGCCACGGCCAGGCGGGCGTGCCCAGACAGCCGGACTCAGGCGGGCGTACTCAGGCGTGCGTGCCCACACAGCCGAGCCCAGGCGGGCGTGCCCAGCCAGCCGTGCCCACACAGCCGAGCCCAGACAGGCGTGCCCACACAGCCGGGCTCAGGTCGTCGGGTCGACCGTCGCCTGGTGGGCCTCGGCGAGATGCTCCTCGGCCTTGAGCCAGGGCAGGAACTGCACGCCCTTCCCCCAGCCGCACGTGTCGCAGCTCAGCTTCCGCTGCACCCCCGACTTCGTCACGTGGACGACATGCTCACGGCCGTGCTGATCCCATCTGCTGACCTTGCTCGTGGTCATGGACGGCATCCGAGCCTCCTGTTGACGCCTTGACGCGTGGACGCGACTGCTCAGCGTGGACAGTGTGCAACGAAGCCCCCGGCTCCGTACGGGGAACCGGAGGCTTCGTCGTGAAACCGTGGTGCCGTCAGCAGCCCAGCAGGCGGGCGGCGAGGTAGCCCTGGATCTGGTCCAGGGAGACGCGCTCCTGCTTCATGCTGTCGCGCTCACGCACGGTCACCGCGTTGTCGTCGAGGGTGTCGAAGTCGACGGTGACGCAGAACGGCGTACCGATCTCGTCCTGGCGGCGGTAGCGGCGGCCGATGGCGCCCGCGTCGTCGAACTCGATGTTCCAGTTCTGCCGCAGGTCGGCCGCGAGGCCCTTGGCCTTCGGCGACAGCTGCGGGTTGCGGGACAGCGGCAGGACGGCGACCTTGACCGGCGCGAGGCGCGGGTCCAGACGCATCACGGTGCGCTTCTCCATGACGCCCTTGGCGTTGGGCGCCTCGTCCTCGATGTAGGCGTCGAGGAGGAAGGCGAGCATCGCGCGGCCGACACCGGCCGCCGGCTCGATGACGTACGGGGTCCAGCGCTCGCCGGCCTCCTGGTCGAAGAAGAAGAGGTCCGTGCCCGAGGCCGCGGAGTGCGCCTTGAGGTCGTAGTCCGTGCGGTTGGCGACGCCCTCCAGCTCACCCCACTCGCTGCCGCCGAAGCGGAAGCGGTACTCGATGTCGGCGGTGCGCTTGGAGTAGTGCGAGAGCTTCTCCTTCGGGTGGTCGTACCAGCGCATGTTCTCCTCGCGCAGGCCCAGGCCGGTGTACCAGTTCCAGCGCTGCTCCATCCAGTACTCCTGCCACTGCTCGTCCTCGCCCGGCTTGACGAAGAACTCCATCTCCATCTGCTCGAACTCGCGCGTACGGAAGATGAAGTTGCCCGGAGTGATCTCGTTCCGGAAGGACTTGCCCATCTGGGCGATGCCGAACGGCGGCTTCTTGCGCGAAGTCTGCTGCACCTGGGCGAAGTTGGTGAAGATGCCCTGGGCCGTCTCGGGACGCAGGTAGGCGACCGAGCCGGAGTCCTGGGTCGGGCCGAGGTGGGTGGAGAGCAGACCCGAGAACTGCTTGGGCTCGGTGAAGGTGCCCTTGTTGCCGCAGTTGGGGCAGTTGAGCTCCGTCAGGCCGTTCGCGGGCGCGTGGCCGTGCTTCTCCTCGTACGCCTCCTCCAGGTGGTCGGCGCGGAAGCGCTTGTGGCAGGAGGTGCACTCGGTCAGCGGGTCGGTGAACGTGGCGACGTGGCCGGAGGCGACCCACACCTCGGGGGCCAGGATGACCGACGAGTCGAGTCCGACCACGTCCTCGCGCGAGGTGACCATGTAGCGCCACCACTGGCGCTTGAGGTTCTCCTTCAGCTCGACGCCCAGCGGCCCGTAGTCCCAGGCGGCCCGCTGGCCACCGTAGATCTCACTGCAGGGATAGACGAAGCCACGGCGCTTGCTCAGGCTGACGATGGAGTCGATCTTGTCGGCGGCCACGGTGCTCTCTTCATTACGACGACGAAATTGGACAGGGGGGTGGCGCGAAGCGCCTCGGTGGGGGGTGGTGGTCGGGAGACGGGCGGGCGAATGCTTCAGATTACCGGCGGGCACGCCCCTTGGATCAAATCGGTATCGGCGCAGGCGACCGACGGGTCAGCTCATCATCCTTGTTGACAATCGTTTCCAGTTTTGTTGAAAATGACTGTCATGAACGTAAGCCGCCTCATACCCGCCGCCGCCGTCGCCGGAGCAGTCGTGCTCGGCCTCACCGCCTGCTCCGCCTCGGACGCCGCCGACGACAAGAACACGGACAAGCTGAAAGTGGTGGCCTCGTTCTATCCGATGGAGTTCCTGGCCGAGCAGATCGGCGGGGAGCACGTCTCCGTCACCACGCTGACCAAGCCGGGCGTCGAGCCGCACGACCTGGAGCTCACCCCGCGGCAGATCGGCGGGCTCGGCGACGCCGACTACATCCTGTACCTCAAGGGCATCCAGCCCGCGGTCGACGACGCCATCAAGCAGTCCGGTTCGAAGGACGTCGTCGACGCCTCGAAGCTCACCGTGCTGGAGGACCACGGCACCGAGACCGGCGCCGACGACCACGGTCATGAGCACCACGGCGACGAGGCCGGGGCCGACCCCCACATCTGGCTGGACCCGGTGAAGTACGCCGAGGTCGCCAAGGGCGTGGGCGCGTCCCTGGAGAAGACCGACCCGGACCACGCCGCGGACTACCGCAAGAACACGAAGGCACTGGTCACCAAGCTCGACGGCCTGAACACCGCGTACCGGAACGGTCTGAAGGACACCTCGACCAAGACCTTCATCACCACGCACTCCGCCTTCGGATACCTCGCCGAGCGCTACGGCCTGACCCAGGAGGGCATCGCCGGCATCGACCCGGAGGCCGAGCCCAGCCCCGCCCGGATCAGCGAGATCCACACCATCGCGGAGAAGAACAGGGCCACCACCGTATTCTTCGAGACGCTCGCCAGTGACAAGACCGCGAAGACCCTCGCCAAGGACACCGGCCTGAAGACCGACGTCCTGGACCCGCTGGAGGGAATCACGGACCGGTCCAAGGGCGCTGACTACTTCGAAGTCATGCAGTCCAATCTCGCCGCCCTGCAGAAGGCGCTCGGCGCGAAGTGACCCACGTAACACCCGCCACAGCAGCATCGGAGGCGCTCATGCCCGAGTCCGGAAGCACCACGACGGAACCCGTCATAGCCCTGCGCGGCGCCACGGCCACGCTCGGCGCGCGTCCGGTGCTGCGTGGCATCGACCTGACCGTCCAGCGCGGCGAGGTCGTCTCCCTGCTCGGCGCCAACGGCTCGGGCAAGTCGACCGCCGTACGGTCCGTCATCGGCCAGGTCCCCCTCACCGGCGGCTCCGTCGAGCTGTTCGGCACCCCGCTGCGCCGCTTCCGCGCCTGGGCACGCATCGGCTACGTACCCCAGCGCACCACGGCGGCCGGCGGCGTGCCGGCCACCATCCACGAGGTCGTCTCCTCCGGGCGTCTGTCCCGTACGAAGCTGGGCCTGCTCCGCAAGGCCGACCGGGCCGCCGTCGACCGGGCCATCGACCTCGTGGGCCTCACCGACCGGGCCAAGGACTCGGTGAGCGCGCTCTCCGGCGGGCAGCACCAGCGGGTCCTGATCGCCCGTGCGCTGGCCGCCGAGCCGGAGCTGCTGATCATGGACGAGCCGATGGCCGGTGTCGACCTGGCCAGCCAGGAGATCCTCGCCGCGACGCTCCGCGAACAGGTCGCGGCCGGCACCACGGTGCTGCTCGTCCTGCACGAGCTCGGCCCGCTGGAGCCGCTGATCGACCGCGCGGTCGTGCTGCGCGACGGCTGTGTGATGCACGACGGGCCGCCCCCGAAGGCGCTGGGCCAGCACGCCCTGCCCGGACACGACCATGTACACCCCCACGCGGCTTCCGAGCCCGTCCGGACCGGACTGCTGAGCTGATCATGGAATTTCTCGATCCTCCCTTCATGCAGCGGGCCCTGCTCGCCGCCGTACTGGTCGGCGTCATCGCCCCCGCTGTCGGCATCTACCTGGTCCAGCGCCGCCAGGCCCTGATGGGTGACGGCATCGGCCACATCGCGATGACCGGTGTCGGCCTCGGCTTCCTGCTCTCCACCAGCCCGGTGTGGATGGCCACGGCCGTCGCCGTGGTCGGCTCCGTCGCCATGGAACTGATCCGCTGGTACGGACGCACCCGCGGCGACATCGCGCTGGCCATGCTGTTCTACGGCGGCATGGCGGGCGGCGTCCTGCTGATCAACCTCTCCGACACCGGCTCCAACGCCAACCTCACCTCGTACCTCTTCGGCTCCCTCTCCACGGTCTCCACCGAGGACATCACCGCGATCTGCCTGCTGGCCGCCTTCGTGCTGCTGGTGACGCTGGGGCTGCGCCGGCAACTGTTCGCGGTCAGCCAGGACGAGGAGTTCGCCCGGGTCACCGGGCTCCCGGTGCGCGCGCTGAACCTGCTGATCGCGGTGACGGCCGCGGTGACCGTCACCGTCGCGATGCGGGTCGTCGGACTGCTGCTGGTCAGCGCGCTCATGGTGGTCCCGGTCGCGGCAGCGCAGCAGATCTCCCGGTCCTTCAAGCTGACGTTCGTGCTGTCGGTCGTCATCGGCACGGCGGTGACCCTCGCCGGCACCGTGACCTCGTACTACCAGGACGTCCCGCCCGGCGCGACGATCGTGCTGCTGGCCATCGTGGTCTTCGTCGCCCTGACACTGCTCGCCACGCCGCTGGCCAGACGGCGCGCCCGCCGGAGCGAAACGGCGTCCGGGGAGTGCACCCTTGAGGTACCGGCCGCCCGCCCGGCCACGGACGAACTCCGGGTCTGACCGTGATGCCCGGACGGGCTGGCACAATGGCCCGACACAAGTACGGGCGACACGAGGAGGCCGCTGTGGCGACAGCGCCGATCAGTGGAACGAACGCGGCCCCGGTGCGCGGCCGGTCGACCCGGCAGCGCGCGGCGGTGGCGGCGGCGCTCGACGAGGTGGACGAGTTCCGCAGCGCCCAGGACCTGCACGACGTGCTCAAGCACCGCGGCGACTCGGTCGGTCTGACCACCGTCTACCGCACGCTCCAGTCCCTCGCCGACGCGGGCGAGGTCGATGTGCTGCGCACCACGGACGGCGAGTCCGTGTACCGGCGCTGCTCGACCGGCGACCATCACCACCACCTGGTGTGCCGGATGTGCGGCAAGGCCGTGGAGGTCGAGGGGCCCGCGGTCGAGCAGTGGGCGGAGACGATCGCCGCGCAGCACGGCTACGTGAACGTCGCCCACACGGTGGAGATCTTCGGAACGTGCGCGGAGTGCGCGAGCACGAAGGAGTGACGGACGGCCCGGGGGCGCTGCCCCCGGGCCCGCGCCGTTCAGCCCGTCGGCTCCTGGGCCACTTCCTCCGCACCGCCGAAACGCCGGTCCCGCTGCGCGTACTCCAGGCAGGCACGCCACAGGTCGCGGCGGTCGAAGTCCGGCCAGAGGACGTCCTGGAAGACCATCTCCGCGTAGGCGCTCTGCCAGATCAGGTAGTTGGACGTGCGCTGCTCGCCGCTGGGACGGACGAAGAGATCGACGTCCGGCATGTCCGGGTAGTAGATGTACTTCGCGAACGTCTTCTCATTGACCTTGGACGGGTCCAGCCGCCCGGCCGCGACGTCCTGCGCGATGCGCTGCGCGGCGTCGGCGATCTCGGCCCGGCCGCCGTAGTTGACGCAGAAGTACAGCGTCATCCTGTCGTTGTCCTTCGTCTGCTCCTGGGCGACCTGGAGCTCCTGGACGACGGACTTCCACAGCTTCGGCATGCGCCCCACCCAGCGGATACGGATGCCCAGCTCGTCCATCTCGTCACGGCGGCGGCGGATGACGTCCCGGTTGAAGTTCATCAGGAACTTCACCTCCTCCGGGGACCTCTTCCAGTTCTCCGTGGAGAACGCGTACAGCGAGAGGTTCTTGACGCCCATCTCGATGCAGCCCTTGAGGACGTCCATCACGACAGCCTCGCCGACCCGGTGGCCCTCGGTGCGCGGGAGACCGCGTTCCTTGGCCCAGCGGCCGTTGCCGTCCATCACGACGGCCACGTGCTTGGGCACCAGCTCGCCGGGAATCTTCGGGGGCGTGGCGCCGGAGGGGTGCGGCTCCGGAGTCTTGTAGTCGCGCCGGTTACGGCCGCCGAGCATCCCGCGTACTGCCATGAACTGTCTCGCTCCCTGTGCCTGATCTGCCCGTGTCACTTCTCTACGTACCGCAGTGAGCGCAGCCCGCGCTCCAGATGCCAGTGCAGATAGGCGGACACCAGTCCGCTGCCCTCCCTGACATGACGCGCCTCGCACGCGTCCGCCGTCTCCCAGTCGCCGGTGAGCAGCGCGCTCAGCAGGGTGACGGCCTCAGCCGAGGGTACGACGCTGCCGGGAACGCGGCAGTCACCGCATATGACGCCGCCTGCCGCGACGGAGAAGAACCGGTTCGGTCCGGGCATGCCGCACTTCGCGCAGTCCTCGAAGCTGGGTGCGTAGCCGTTGACGGCGAGCGAGCGCAGCAGGAAGGCGTCGAGGACGAGGTGCGGCGCGTGTTCGCCGCGGGCGAGGGTGCGCAGCCCCCCGACGAGCAGCAGGTACTGCTGGACCGCGGGCTCACCCTCGTGGTCGGTGAACCGCTCGGCGGTCTCCAGCATGGCGGTGCCCGCGGTGTAGCGGGCGTAGTCGGTGACGATGCCGCCGCCGTACGGGGCGATCGTCTCGCTCTGGGTGCAGAGCGGCAGACCGCGACCGATCAGTTCGCTGCCCCGGGCGAAGAACTGCACATCGACGTGGGAGAAGGGTTCCAGCCGTGCCCCGAACTTGGACTTCGTGCGCCGCACACCGCGCGCGACGGCCCGGACCCGGCCGTGGCCGCGGGTCAGGATCGTGATGATCCGGTCGGCCTCGCCCAGCTTCTGCGTGCGCAGCACCACGCCGTCGTCCCGGAACAAGCTCATGCGTCCATTGTCCTGTACGGGGACGCCTCATCGGGCCCGCCCCCGCGACCCGGGGCCGCTCACGTCCCGTCCGCGCCGCCCGCGGCCGGTACGACCAGCCCGGATTCGTACGCGACGATCACCAGCTGGGCCCGGTCGCGGGCGCCGACCTTGCCCATGATCCGGCTGACATGGGTCTTCGCGGTGAGCGGGCTGAGACCCAGCGTCCCGGCGATCTCGGTGTTGTTCAGCCCGCGCCCGACGAGGCGGAGCACCTGACGCTCCCGTTCGGAGAGGTGGTCCGGACCGCCCGGAACCGGGGCATGCGGGGCCCGGGGTCCACTCAGCACCTGGGCGATGAGCCGGGCGGTCGGCCCGGGCGAGAGGAGTGCCTCGCCCGCGGCCACGGTCCTGACGGCGGCCAGGAGTTCGGCGGGCCTGGTGTCCTTGACCAGGAAGCCGGAGGCACCCGCGCGCAGTGCCTCGACGAAGCGAACGGCGCCGCGCGGGCACGCTGCCGTACGCGGGAACGACCGGCCAGAAGACCCGGCGGCCGAGCAGCACCAGCAGCGCCGGCAGCAGCGTCGTCATGGCGAGCAGTGCGCAGAGCACCCCGACGGCGGCGATCGGGCCCATGCCCCGGCTGCTGGTGAGGTCGGCGGCGAGCAGGCACAGCATGCCGGCGGCGACGGTTCCGGAGGAGGCGACGACCGCGGGGCCGCAGCCGCGCAGGGCGGCCGACATGGCGTCGTACGGCCCCTCGAAGCGGCTCAGCTCCTCCCGGTAGCGGGAGACGAGCAGCAGCGCGTAGTCGGTGCCCGCGCCGAAGACGAGGATGGTCATCACGGCGGAGCTCTGACCGGTGACGGTGAGATCGAAGCCCTGGTGGAGTCCGTACACGACGGCCGTGGACAGCGCGTCGGCGACACCTGCGACGACGAGCGGCACCAGCCACAGCAGCGGGCTGCGGTAGATGAGGATGAGCAGGATCGCGACCACGGCGACGGTCGTGTAGAGCAGCGGGCCGCCGAGGGACGCGTAGACCGTCTTCGCGTCGGTGGTGAGCGCCCCCGGACCGCCGACGTCCACGCTCAGTCCGTCGCCGCCCTCGGCGACCGCGCGCACCTCGTCGACGAAGGCGGTCCTGGCCTCGTCGTCCTGCCCGGGTTCGGTGGAGGAGACCGGGTACATCAGGGTGGTGCCGTCCTCGGAGGGGACGGGCCGGGGTGCCCCGGTGAGCGTGTGGCCGCGAGCGATTTCGGCGGTCTGTCCGGCGGCCAGGGTCCGGTCCGCGGCACTCAGCCCGCCGTCGCGGTGGTAGACGAGGACGAGATCGGTGGACTCGCCCCCGGGCAGCGCTTCCTGGATCTTCGCCACCTGCGTGGAGTCGGCGCTCGCCGGGAGGTAGTCGACGGTGCGGTTGACCTGGACGTCGCCGAGCTTGCCCGCGAGCGGGCCGGCGAGCGCGATCACGGCGGCCCGGAGGGCGACGACCGCCCAGGGCAGCACGCGCCGCAGGTTGCGTGGCCGCGACCGTGTCCCACCTGATTCGACTGCGGCCCTCATGACGGGCCCCCCTTTCGCCAGTTGTCTGGTTCCTGTCCAGACTCCCGGCGGAAAGCGGCCGGCGCGTCGCGCGCGAGGAGGGGTTCGCGGCTACTGCCGCGGTGGGCGCACGGGCCCGATTACTCCCGCGGGAGTACGCGTCCTGTGCGGGCGGGGCCGTCAGGAGGGGGTGCGCGCCGCCGCGGCGAGCAGGCGGGCGGTGTCCTCGGCACAGAGCCGCAGCGCGCCGCCGACCGTGGTCAGCACCTCGCGCTCCGAGGGCCCGTAGGGACCGTCGGCGAGCGCGATCCTGGCGCCCTGCAGCAGGATCGATTCGCGCCCGGCGGGGGCCAGGTGCGGGGCGAGGGGTTCCAGTGCCTCGTGCAGTTCGATGGCGAGCGCCGCGCCGCAGGCCTCGGCCGCCGGGTCGAAGCCGGAACCATGGCCGATGTCGGCGGAGAGGACCTCGACGACGATGGAGAGCTGTTCCTCCGTGCAGTCGTCGATCCCGGCGCCGCGCACGGTGGCGGCCGCGGTCTCCAGGACCGTGCGGGAGGCGGTGCCGCCGGCGGCGAGGACGCCGAGCGCGACCGTGTGGACGGCGTCCCGGAGCATGGCGGAGAACCGGGTGGTGGTGGGGTGGTCGAGGACATCGGTGTCGAAGTGCGCCTGGCAGGCGGCACATTCGACGACGGGGCCCGCGGTGCCGCGCCTCAGCGTCGGCACACCGAGCACGGTCAGGCGCCGACGGCCGGTGAGCCTGCGGTAGTTGCGGTCGCCGCCGCAGCCGGGGCAGAAGAACTCGCCGTCACCCACGGTTTCCCAGGTGGTGCGGATGCCGCAGATACGCAGCTTCATGGCGCGTTGTCCCAGGGCTGACCGCACGTCGCACACCTCCGTAACGCTCCGGCAACATTGCCGTGTGGACGTGATGTTAACCACAGTCACGATGTGACGTCAGCACCTCGATCGTCACAACTACTGGATATGGCCGAACCCCGCCCCCCGGATACCGGTGGACGGGGTCCTGGACCGTGCGATTTCACGCCCTTTCGGGCACGGTTCAGCGGGTGGCGCGGTTGACCGCGGAAACGACCGCCTTCAGCGAGGCGCGCGTGGTGTTGGCGTCGATGCCGATGCCCCACAGGACCTTTCCGTCGATCGCGCACTCGATGTACGAGGCGGCCTGGGCGCTGGCACCCTCGCTCATGGTGTGCTCGGTGTAGTCGAGCAGACGGGCATCGATGCCGATGGCCTGCAGCGCCTCGAAGAACGCGGAGATCGGGCCGTTGCCCGCGCCGGTGAGCACGGTGTCCGTGCCGTCCACGGTCGCCTCGACGGTGATGGCGTCCTGCCCGTCGGAGCCGGTCGTGGTCTGGCCGGAGCGGATCTGTACGCGTCCCCAGGCGTTGGCCGGGTTCGGCAGGTACTCGTCCTGGAACGTGGACCAGATCTGCGTCGGCGTGACCTCGCCGCCCTCGGCGTCGGTCTTGGCCTGAATGATCCGCGAGAACTCGATCTGCATCCGGCGCGGCAGGTCCAGCTTGTGGTCGTTCTTCAAGACGTAGGCGATTCCGCCCTTGCCCGACTGCGAGTTGACCCGGATGACGGCCTCGTAGCTGCGGCCGACGTCCTTCGGGTCGATCGGCAGGTACGGCACCGCCCACTCGATCTCGTCGACTGTCCTGCCCTGGGCGGCCGCGTCGGCCTCCATGGCGTCGAAGCCCTTCTTGATGGCGTCCTGGTGGGAGCCGGAGAAGGCGGTGTAGACCAGGTCGCCCGCGTAGGGGTGGCGCGGGTGGACCTCCATCTGGTTGCAGTACTCGCTGGTGCGGCGGATCTCGTCGATCTGCGAGAAGTCGATCTGCGGGTCGACACCCTGCGAGAAGAGGTTCATGCCCAGGGTGACCAGGTCGACGTTGCCGGTGCGCTCGCCCTGGCCGAACAGGCAGCCCTCGATCCGGTCCGCACCGGCCATGATGGCGAGTTCGGCGGCGGCGACGGCGGTGCCGCGGTCGTTGTGCGGGTGGACCGACAGACAGACGAACTCGCGGCGCGACAGGTTGCGCGACATCCACTCGAACCGGTCCGCGTGCGTGGACGGGGTCGAACGCTCCACGGTGGCGGGCAGGTTGAGGATGATCTCACGGCCCTCCTCCGGCTGCCAGACGTCGCAGACCGCCTCGCAGACCTCCAGGGCGAAGTCCAGCTCGGTGTCGGTGAAGATCTCGGGGCTGTACTGGTAGCCGAAGATCGTCTCCGGGCCCAGCAGCTTCTCCGCGTACTCCACGACCAGCCGCGTGCCGTCCACGGCAATCTGCTTGATGTCGTCCTTCGAGCCGCGGAAGACGACCCGGCGGAAGGTCGGCGCCGTCGCGTTGTACAGGTGCACGGTCGCGCGGTGAGCCCCGACGATCGACTCGATGGTGCGCTCGATCAGGTCCTCGCGGGCCTGCGTCAGGACGGAGATCGTCACGTCCTCGGGGATCGCGCCCTCTTCGATGATGGAACGGACGAACGCGAAGTCGGTCTCGCCGGAGGACGGGAAGCCGACCTCGATCTCCTTGTAGCCCATGCGTACGAGCAGGTCGAACATCTCACGCTTGCGGGCCGGCGACATCGGGTCGATCAGAGCCTGGTTGCCGTCCCGCAGATCGGTGGACAGCCAGCGGGGC
This sequence comes from Streptomyces sp. NPDC058051, assembly GCF_042885475.1. Classification (NCBI taxonomy): domain Bacteria; kingdom Bacillati; phylum Actinomycetota; class Actinomycetes; order Kitasatosporales; family Streptomycetaceae; genus Streptomyces; species Streptomyces sp. NPDC058051. Next base: position 372,253 of record NZ_JBHVRW010000005.1, on the reverse strand, counting down.
GCCACGGTGATCCGGTTGTCCGGCCAGGTGCGGTCGGGGATGTCGACGGCCTCGTAGCGGCCGTACTTGTGGATCGGCATCCCGGACGGCTTCTGCTGCTGGGTCGCGTTGGTGATCGGCGTCGGCCGTCCGACAGGGGCGTCAACAGCGGTCCGAGCGGAATGTGCGGCAGTCATGACGTAGGGCTCCTCGGGGGTCCAACCAATGGGACGGCCGACTGTGTCGCTGCAACACCAGACTCCGCGGGGAGGGGGTCGGCCTACGACTACAGGCCCTCGCCGCGGCAGCTAAGAAGAAGCAGCCCGAAACGCATGATGCGACGAGACTAGCCGAGAGGCGTCTGATGCGTCCGTCCCGTATCAGTATGCGGGATCAGGCGCCGGAAACACCCAACAGTGACTTATCACTCCATTTCATCAATCCTGATCGCAACCAGTGACAGCACGATTACCCGGTGCCACAGTCGGTTGTATGCAGCCTCAGTCTCAGCACGGGTTCCACCCCGTCTTCTGCACCATCGTGCCGCCCCATGTCCTCGACAAGCTGTCGCAGTCCGACAACGCCGACCTCGCAGGTCCCGCCCGCCGCACCCTGGAGAACGACGCCGCCCGCCGCACCCGCCGCCAGATGGCGACGGTCGTCACCGTGCCCGTCGCCGCCGCGACCGGGAAAGAGGCGTCCGACAAACCCGACCGCACGCTGTACGACTGCCGTCACGACACCCAGCTGCCCGGCACCGAGGTCCGCGCCGAGGGGCAGGAGCCGACGAAGGACGCGAGCGTCAACCGCGCGTACGCGGGACTCGGCGCCACCTTCGAGCTGCTGCTCAAGGCCTACGGCCGACGTTCGATCGACGGCAACGGGCTGCCGCTGATCGGCTCCGTGCACTACGACGAGAAGTACAACAACGCCTTCTTCGACGGCGAGCAGATGGTCTTCGGCGACGGGGACGGCGAGATCTTCCTGGACTTCACCGTCGCGGTCGACGTCATCGCCCATGAACTGGCGCACGGCCTGACCCAGTACACCGCGAACCTGAGCTACTACGGCCAGTCCGGCGCGCTCAACGAATCGGTGTCCGACGTCTTCGGCTCCCTGGTCAAGCAGTACACGCTGGGCCAGAGTGCCGAGCAGGCCGACTGGCTGATCGGCGCCGGGCTGCTGGCTCCCCGGGTCCAGGGCGTGGCACTGCGCTCGATGAAGGCGCCGGGAACGGCGTACGACGACGACGTACTCGGCAAGGACCCGCAGCCCGCCTCGATGGAGGACTACGTCCACACCAGCGAGGACAACGGCGGGGTGCACCTCAATTCCGGCATCCCGAACCGCGCGTTCTATCTGCTGGCGACGGCACTCGGCGGGAATTCCTGGGAACGGGCCGGGCAGCTCTGGTTCGATGTCCTCACCGGTGGTCAACTGGCCGTGGACGCGGACTTCGCCTCCTTCGCCCGACTGACGGTGGCCGCGGCCCGCAGCCGCTTCGGGGAGGGCGACGAGACGGAGGCGGTCCTGAAGGCGTGGTCGGAGGTGGGCGTCCCGACGGCGTAGACACGGTCCCGGGCCCGTCCGGCGATGGAGGACACCACATGCGGATCCAGGTCAGCAGGACCGGCGGCTTCGCCGGCATCGCACGCCACCGCGAGGTCGACACCAGCGGACGGGCCGACGCCGCGGAGTGGGAGACCCTGGCCGCGTCGGCACTCGCCACGGGCCACGACACCCCGCCCACGGGCGTACCGGACGGCTTCCGGTACCGGATCACCGTCGGCGACCGCACGGTCCACTGCGCGGACCCGAAGCTGACCGAGGACCAGCGCGCGCTGATCTCACGCGTCCTCAAGGAGGGCGCGTGAGAGCCGCGCACGCGCGCATCCGGGCCGCGCGCACCCGGGCCGTGCGCATCCGGGCCGCGCGCCGCTGACTCGGGTCAGAACCCCAGCTTCCGCAGCTGCTTCGGGTCGCGCTGCCAGTCCTTGGCCACCTTCACGTGCAGGTCCAGGAAGACCGGCGTGCCGAGCAGCGCCTCGATGTGCTTGCGCGACTTCGTGCCGACGTCCTTCAGCCGCCTGCCCTTCGGGCCGATGATGATGCCCTTCTGGCTGGGGCGCTCGATGTAGACGTTGGCGTGGATGTCGAGCAGCGGCTTGTCCGCCGGACGGTCCTCGCGCGGCAGCATCTCCTCGACGACGACCGCGATGGAGTGCGGCAGCTCGTCCCGTACGCCTTCGAGCGCGGCCTCGCGGATCAGCTCCGCGACCATGACCATCTCGGGCTCGTCGGTCAGATCGCCCTCCGGGTAGAGCGGCGGGCCCTCCGGCAGCAGCGGGGCGATGAGATCGGCCAGCAGGCCGATCTGGCCGGCCCCGCCCCCGTCACCGCCCTGGTCCGAGGAACCGCTTCCCGCCTTCCGCTCCGCCTCCACGGCGGACACCGGGATGATCTCGGCCCACTCGAAGCCGAGCTCCTCGCCGAGGCGGGAGACGGCGAGCAGCTGTTCGGCGAGCTGCTTGGAGTCGACCAGGTCGGACTTGGTGACGATGGCGATCTTCGGGGTCTTCTTGATGCCCGCGAGTTCCTTGGCGATGTACGTGTCGCCGGGGCCCAGCTTCTGGTCGGCGGGCAGGCAGAACCCGATGACGTCGACCTCGGCCCAGGTGGTCCGCACGACGTCGTTGAGACGCTCTCCCAGCAGCGTGCGCGGCTTGTGGAGGCCGGGGGTGTCGACCAGGATCAGCTGCGCGTCCGCACGGTGCACGATGCCGCGCACGGTGTGCCGGGTGGTCTGGGGCCGGTTGGAGGTGATCGCCACCTTCTGGCCGACCAGAGCGTTCGTGAGGGTGGACTTGCCCGCGTTGGGGCGGCCCACGAAGCAGGCGAAGCCGGCCCGGTGCGGGGCGCTGCTCGCAGCCTGCTGTGCGGCGGCTTGGGTGTCAGGTCGAACGCTCATGGCGCCCATTGTCCCCGATCCCGGCGGCCCCGCCGCACCAAGGGCCTCCCCGGGCCTGTCCCGCGCCGCCTCAGGCCCCGCGGGCACGTCTGCGCCGGGCGGTCCGTATCCACATCCCCGTCCCGCCGCCGATGACGACCAGGAGGATCCCGGCCGGCAGCCAGGGCAGTGCGAAGTAGGAGACCGTGGCGGACTCACGGGTGTCGCGGGCGCTCGCCGTCAGTCTGATCTCGCCCCATTCGAGCTGGGGTGCGCCGGCCCACTGCTCGGTCAGCCGGACCCGCTGGCGGGGCAGCAGTTCGGAGGGGATCTTCTTCAGGTCGCGGGCGAGCAGGGTACGGCCGAAGAGACCCTCCGCCTTGAGCGCGACCCTGGGGTCGAGGGTGACATTGCCCCGGTTGTGGAGCGTGTACGAGATGACGGCCCGGCTCCGGCCGGTGCCCGGGACCAGCGGCTGGGTGTGCTCGACCTCGACGTCCTCCACGGAGAGCGCGGGCACGGTCGGTCCGTTCACCCGCAGATAGATCCGCGCGCCGACCGCCTTGCGGATGCCGACGGCGACGGCTCCCGCGTCGGCGGGGTCGACGCGTTCGTCGAGCGCGACGAGTGCGCCGGGGTGGTCGCCCGGCTCGGCGTCCCGCGGGACGGTGATGGTGACCGGGACGGAGACGGAACCGTGCGCCCGGACGGTGACCCGCGCACGGCCGGTTTTCGCCCAGGCGCCGACCGAGCGCTGTTTCTCGTCCTGGCCGCGGACCGCGAACCCGCCGTCGCGTGCGGTGTTGTAGGCATCGGCCGCGTACAGCAGGAAGGTCTGCGGCCGGTCCGTCTTGTTGGTGACGGTCACCTGGTCCCGGAGCGTGGCGCCGGGGTCGGCGGAGAGGTAGAAGTACGGGCGCTGACCGGTCTGCGTGGTGGCCGGGAAGACCGACCAGCTTCCGTTGTCCGCGGCGTGGGCCCCCGGTGCGGAGACCAGCAGGAGGACTCCGGCCAGGAGGAGTGCGTAGAGCGTGCGCACGGGGCAGAACCCCCAGGTGGTCTCGGGACGGGGCGGTCCGGGCGGGTGCGCGCCCGGACCGCCGGTTGCTCGGAGCTGCTCGGTCACGTGAGGGTGAGGGTGAGCACGCCGGAGTACGTACCGGGGGTGGCGTACGCCGGTACGGTCAGCGCGAGGCGGGCGTCGACGGTGAACTCACCGCCGGTGAACGTGCCGTTCGGCGTGGACGCCAGTGTGGCGCCCGCGCCGCCGACCGGTCCCGGCGAACCGGCCGCACAGGTGCTGGGACTGCCGGCCCTCGTCGCGCAGACCGGGGTCCAGCCGAGTGCGGACGCGCCGATCGCCGCGCCGCCGGGGCCCTTGAAGTCGGTGACCTTCCCGGTCAGGGACCATCCCGCGGGCCCACCGCGGTAGTCCTCGACCGTCACCGTCTGCAGGGAGCCGCGGGAGGCTCCGCCCCTGCCGAAGTCGACCGCCGACATCTCGACGGTGTCCCCGGCCTGGACCATGGAGAGCGTGCCCGCCTCGACGGACGAGGTGAGGCGCTGGCTGCCGTCCGGGGTCTCGCCGCCGCCACCGGTGACGGTGTAGCTCTGCGGGCCCGCCCCCTTGGCCGGATCCCAGCCGGCGCCCTCGTAGGCGACGATGCCGGTGGTCGCCGGGTCGTCGACGGTGAGCCGCCCGGTGAAGCCGCCGGAGCCGTCCGCCGTGACGGTGGCCGTGTCGGCGGTCTGGCGGTCACCGGCCCGGCCCGCGAGCGTGATGTCCGCGCCCGGGGTGAACTTCGACCCGGTCACGGTGACCGGATCCCCCGCCTTGCCGGAGGCGGTCCCGAGCTGGATGGCACGCTCGTTGACCTGGCCCCCGCCGTCCGTCGCGATGATCGTCTCGGAGACGGGGGCGGGCGGGTCCGTCACCGTGCAGGGGGTGTCCAGCTCCAGGAGGTAGCTGGTGTGGATGTTGTAGTCGCCGGGCGACAGGGTGATCTGACCGGGGGCGGTGACCGTGAACGTACCCGTCATCGAGAACGACGGGAAGACACCCTTTCCGGGCACGGGGTCGTTCTTCTTCGGGCCCGCGACGGTGACGCTCGCGCTCTGCGCGCCGCCGACGGTGACCGTGCCGGTCGGCGTCATGATGTCGGCGGGCAGCGCCAGATCGACGGGGTTGCTCGCGGCGGCTTCGACGACGGTGTACGTGACCGTGACCGTGTCGCCCACCTCCGGGGCGGCGTTGTCGACGGTGATCTCGGCCGTCGTCGTCCCGTCGATCGGCGGGATGCCCGCGATGGCCGGCGGAATGCAGTGGGTGGGGAAGTCCACCGGTACGGAGGCCGTCACCATGGCCTGCGCGGGGCCGACGAGTCCCCCTCCGCCGGCGACGACGAGCGCCCCCACGCCCAGCGCGGCGGCCCAGCGGCGACCGCGCGCGGGGCGTCCTCGGGCGTCGGATCTTCGCGTGCCGGCTCTTCGAACGGTCGGACGCATGGAGCCCCCTCCTGCCGGATGCGGCGCAGCGGCTCTTCTGCGCCGACAGGGGGCCCATTGGCGGCTCCGGCCGAGAAGAAGTCAAGGGAGTCGGAAAACGCCGACTGATGGGCCATCAGGTGCTGTCAAGATCCCCACTCCCCTCACCCGGTGTGCGAACGCCCCGCGCCGGTGGGGCACGGGGCGTTCGCACACGGTGGGGAGATTCCGTCGCCGTCAGCCGGCCGTCGCGGCGACCCGCAGTGTGCCGTCGGGGCCGGCGAGCAGCACCGGTGTGTCCGGGCCGCCCAGGTCCCGCACCGCGGCCCGGTCCGCGTCCGCGAGGGTCTGCGCCTCGGAGACGACCGCGGCCGCCTCCAGCGACGTGGCGCCGCTGGCCACGGCCATCGCCACGGCGGTCTGCAGCGCGCTGAGCCTCAGCGACTCCAGCGACACGGTGCCCGCGACGTACGTACGTCCGGTCTCGTCCCGTACGGCCGCGCCTTCCGGCACACCGTTGCGGGCGCGGGCGCTGCGCGCCAGCGTGACGATCTTGCGGTCCTCGGGGCCGAGGTCGGTGCTCTCAGTCATGTGCCGAGCATACGAAGCGCAGGGCCCGTTCCCGGCCCCGCCCCCGCGGCTACGCCCGGTCCAGCCGCAGCCGCTCCGCCTTCGGCAGCCCGGCCACCACCAGGTCGTAGGAGTCCTCGACGAGCTCCCGGAGCACCCGGTCCGGCATCCCGGACACCGTCACCGTGTTCCAGTGCCGCTTGTTCATGTGCCAGCCCGGCACCACCGCGTCGTACTCCTGCCGCAGCCGCACCGCCTCGTCCGGATCGCACTTGAGGTTCACCGTCAGGGGACGCGCGTCCAGCGCGCTGAGCGCGAACATCTTGCCGACCACCTTGAAGACGGACGTCTCCGGCCCGAACGGGAACTCCTCGGCGGTCGCGTCGAACTCCAGGCAGAACGCCCTCAACTGCTGCGGCGTCACCCCGCGTTCACCCCCTCCTGCGCCGCCACGGGCTCCACCAGCACCGTGACGATCTTGTTCCTGCGGCCCGCCGGGGACTCCGCGGTGAGCCGGAGCCGGCGTCCGTCCGGAAGGTCGACGACCGCCGACGCCCCGGCGATCGGCACCCGGCCCAGCGCCTTCGCGAGCAGTCCGCCGACCGTCTCCACGTCCTCGTCGTCGTACTCGTCGAAGCCGAACAGCTCACCGAGATCGCCGATGTCGAGGCGCGCGGTCACCCGGAAGCAGTCGTTCTCCAGCTCCTGGACGGGCGGGAGTTCGCGGTCGTACTCGTCGGTGATCTCGCCGACGATCTCTTCGAGGATGTCCTCGATGGTGACGATGCCCGCCGTGCCGCCGTACTCGTCGATCACGACGGCGACATGGCTGCGCTCCTGCTGCATCTCGCGCAGCAGATCACCGGCGTTCTTCGTGTCGGGCACGAACGCCGCGGGACGCATCGCCGTGGAGACCAGGTCGGCCTCCGACTCCCGGTTGATGTGCGTCTTGCGGACCAGGTCCTTGAGGTACACGATGCCGACGATGTCGTCCTCGTTCTCCCCCGTGACGGGAATCCGCGAGAAACCGGAGCGCAGCGCCAGGGTCAGCGCCTGCCTGATCGTCTTGTAGCGCTCGATGCAGATCAGGTCGGTCCGCGGCACCATGACCTCGCGTACGAGCGTGTCACCGAGCTCGAAGACGGAGTGCACCATGCGGCGCTCCTCGTCCTCGATCAGCGACTCCGCCTCGGCGAGGTCGACCATCGCCCGCAGCTCGGCCTCGCTGGCGAACGGCCCCTTGCGGAACCCCTTGCCCGGCGTCAGCGCGTTGCCGATGAGGATCAGCAGTTGCGGGACGGGGCCCATGACCCGGGCCAGCGGCAGCAGGACGTACGCCGCCGCCGTGGCCGTGTTCAGCGGGTGCTGGCGGCCGATGGTGCGCGGCGACACACCGATGGCGACGTAGGAGACGAGGACCATCACGGCCATGGCGACGGCCAGCGCCTCCCAGGTCTGCGGGAGCTCCTTCAGGCAGGCGTACGTGACGAGCACTCCGGCCGACATCTCGCAGGCGACCCGCACCAGCAGGGCGACGTTGAGATAGCGGGTCGGGTCCGCCGCGACCTGTTCCAGCTTGCGGGCACCGCGCCGGCCGGACCGGACCGCCTCGGCGGCCCGGAAGCTGGACGTGCGGGCGATGCCCGCCTCCGCGCAGGCCGCCAGCCAGCCGACGACGACCAGCAGGACGGCGCCCAGGACGAGGGGGACGCTCACGAGACGGTGGGGGCGGGAGAGGGGCCGGTCAGGCCGTGCTCGGCGCGCCAGCCGTCGACGATCGCGGCCTGGAGGCCGAACATCTCGGCCTTCTCGTCCGGCTCCTCGTGGTCGTACCCGAGGAGATGCAGCACGCCGTGGACGGTGAGGAGTTGGAGCTCCTCGTCCATGGAGTGCCGGGTCTCCGCCTCGTCTCCCTGCTTCTTGGCGACCTCCGGGCAGAGCACGATGTCACCGAGGAGCCCCTGCGGGGGCTCCTCGTCGTCCTTGGACGGCGGACGGAGTTCGTCCATCGGGAAGGACATGACATCCGTGGGCCCCGGCAGGTCCATCCACTGGATGTGGAGCTGCTCCATGGCGTCGGTGTCCACCACGATCACCGAGAGTTCGGAGAGCGGGTGGATCCGCATCCGCGCGAGCGCGTAGCGGGCGATGTCGAGGATCGCCTGCTCGTCGACCTCGGTTCCGGACTCGTTGTTGACGTCGATCGACATGGCGCGCTGCGACTACTTCCCGTTGTGGCTGTCTCGGCTGTCGTACTTCTCGTACGCGTCGACGATACGGCCGACCAGCTTGTGCCGTACGACATCCTGGGAGGTGAGCCGGGAGAAGTGCACGTCCTCGACGCCGTCCAGGATCTCCTGGACCTGGCGCAGACCGCTCTTGGTCCCGTTCGGCAGGTCGACCTGGGTGACGTCACCGGTGATGACGATCTTCGAGTCGAAGCCGAGCCGGGTCAGGAACATCTTCATCTGCTCGGCGCTGGTGTTCTGCGCCTCGTCGAGGATGATGAACGCGTCGTTCAGGGTGTTGTGCGTCAACAGGTAGTCCTGGGTGACGTACAACGAGTCCTCCGCCGCCACCTGGATGCACACGGTCTCCTCACGACCGGCAGGCTCGATGCTGTCGATGAAGCGCGTCGGACGGCCGCCGCCGCCTGCCGCACGGTACTTCTCCGCCTTGTGGGAGAGACGGAAGGGCTCGATGTCCTCGGGGAGGCGGATGTCGACGATGTGCGAGTCGTGGCGGTGACGGACCTCGCGGCCGTTCGCCAGACCCGGCGCACGTCCTTCGGCGGCCCTGCGCCGGGTGTACGCGACACCGCCCAGCGACTGGACGAGTGCGATGACGTCGTCGCGCAGCGCGATCGATGTCGTGGAGTACTGGACGCGACACGTGCGGTCCGCCTGGGCGACCGGGCCTCCGTCCGCATCGAGCAGTCCTTGAAGAACGGCGATCCGGATGTCGGCGGAGTTGTAGAGGTATACGTCCGGTACGAACGTGGAGTGCGAGCGCGTGCCCATCAGGTCGAGCTCACGCAGGGAACGGGTGACCGGGTTCTCCAGCGTGACCACGTCGCCCGGCGCCTGCACCCTGTTCGGCGCATGGTCGGGCCCGCCCCTGTGCCGTACGGAAACGCCCGGGAGAGAGCCTTCCAGTGCCTCGGCCGGCTCGGGATCCTCGGTGGCGAACGAGGGGGTGGTTGTCCCGGTCAGGCAGCCGTCGCCGAGCAACAGCCCCAGCGCATAGGCGTCCATCGGAACCTCCCGCTCGGGGAAGCTGACCGGCGCGGTGAGCATCGGCAGCTCGTAGCGGTGTGCGTGCGCCGCGCGGAGATTGCCGATCATCTCCTCGGTCTCCAGGACCCGCCACGGCTCGTCCCGGCGCTTGTCCGACGCCGTACGGACCGTCCACAGGTGCTCGCCACAGCACAGCGTCCAGGAGCCGTCCTGGGCGGAGACTCGGTAGATGTCCCTTTCGCCCTGCGGGTAAACACCGAGCACGGGCGTGGGCTCACCGTGGGAACCGATGACGAGGTCGCCGACCTGGAGGTCTCCGATGGGGCGCCAGCCGTCCGGCGTGAGCACATTCGTGAAGAGCGGTTGGCTACGGCCGCGCATGTAGGCCAGGGGCGCGACCTCGATCGTGCCCGCCGCCATCAGGCGCGGGATGGAGTCGGGGTCGAGCATGTCGTGGAGCGCGTCGTAGAGGGGGCGCAGATACGGGTCGATCTTCTCGTAGAGCGTGCCGGGCAGGAAGCCCAGCCGCTCGCCGGCCTCGACGGCGGGACGGGTCAGGATGATCCGGTTGACCTGCTTGGACTGGAGGGCCTGGACGGCCTTCGCCATGGCGAGATAGGTCTTGCCGGTGCCCGCGGGGCCGATGCCGAAGACGACGGTGTGCTTGTCGATGGCGTCGACGTACCGCTTCTGGTTGAGCGTCTTGGGGCGGATCGTGCGCCCGCGGCTGGAGAGGATGTTCTGGGTGAGCACCTCGGCCGGTGTCTCCGGGCCGTCCCCCTCGCCGCTCTCCGTCGCCCTGAGCATGGCGATCGAGCGTTCCACTGCGTCCTCCGTCATCGGCTGACCGGTGCGGAGCACCAGCATCATCTCGTCGAACAGGCGCTGGATCAGGGCGACTTCCGTCGCTTCACCGGCGGCGCTGACCTGGTTTCCCCGGACATGGATGTCGGCCGCCGGGAAGGCCTTCTCGATCACGCGCAGGAGGGCGTCACCTGAGCCCAGGACGGTCACCATCGGATGCTTGGCCGGAACGGTGAACTGGGCTCGCGCCTGCTCCGGCGCGGGGGTCTGGGCTGTGGGTGTCTGAGTCATGGGCCGGCTCTGTGGCCTGCACATACCTCCCGCTGCAGGGTTCTCGCCGATCGACAACCTCTGGAGTACCAAGCCTACGACTCCGCGCCGACAACGCCGAGGGCTTTTGCGTGCGCACCACGAACACCTGTGCCCCGGGGTTACGCCGGACGGCGGAAGCCGATCGTCGGGACGGCGCGGCGCAGCGGCCACGGCCGGGCGGCGGCGGGCAGCAGTTCGTCGAGGAACGCGTACCGCTGGAGCGCCGCCGGATCCTGGCCGGCGCAGGTGCGGACCTGCTGCCACCAGGCGGCGATCTCCTCCCAGCCCGGAGCCGACAGCGATCCGCCGAACTCCTGCACCGAGAGCGCCGCGGTGAGTCCGGCGAAGGCCAGCCGGTCGGCCAGCGGCCAGTCCGCCAGGGTGCCGGTGACGAATCCGGCGACGAAGACGTCGCCCGCCCCCGTCGGGTCCAGGGCCTCGACCTCGATCGCGGGTACCACCCCGCTCGCCCCGGTCGCCGCGTCCACCGCGTACGCGCCCTCGGAGCCCAGGGTGACCACGGCGAGCGGCACCCGCTCGGCCAGGGCGTGGGCGGCGGCGCGCGGGCAGTCGGTGCGGGTGTAGCGCATCGCCTCCTCGGCGTTGGGGAGGAAGGCCTCGCAGTGCTCCAGGTCGGTGAGGGCGTCCAGGTCCCAGCGGCCGGTCTCGTCCCAGCCGACGTCGGCGAAGATCCGGGCGCCGTTCCTGGCCGCCTTGGCGACCCAGGGCTCGCTGCGGCCGGGGGCGAGCGAGGCCACGGCGGCGCGGGCGCGGGGCGGGCAGCTCGGGAACGCGGCCTCCCCGACGGGGGCCGGGGCGTCGGAGGTGCCCGCGGGGCCGGGTGCCTCGTGGCCGTGCGAGACCATCGTCCGCTCGCCCTCGTACGCCATCGAGACGGTCACCGGCGAGTGCCAGCCGGGGACGGTGTGCGACATGGACAGGTCGATCCCCTCGCCCTGTTCCAGGGCGTCCCAGCAGTACTCGCCGTAGTGGTCGTCGCCGAATGCCGCGGCCAGTGAGGTGTGCAGTCCGAGCCGGGCCAGCGCGGTGGCCATGTTGGCGACCCCGCCGGGGCTGGAGCCCATGCCGCGCGCCCAGGACTCGGTGCCGCGCACCGGGGCGCTGTCCAGGCCGGTGAAGATGATGTCGAGGAAGACCGTGCCGGTGAGGAAGACGTCGCAGTCCGGGTCCTGCGGGGCGCGCAGCCCGTCCAGTGGGTCGACACCTGGATTGTCTGTGCTCACCTTGCGCTCCCCGGTCGTGGCAGATCTGGCCAGTGTGCCCGATCGAGCCGCGTAACCGGAGGGTCCGCGCCGCCGCTTCGACGGGCCGGTCAGGACCCGGCACGTGAAGGCGACGCTTGCGGGGACGGCTGCTGCTACCCGAACCCCAGAAGAGTAAACGCATATGTGACCCAGAACACACATGGGCGCCTTTCGGCCGACCGGGCGCAGTTGATACAAATTGGCCCGCGAGTCCCGTCGGCACGAGTTGCCGTGGTGTGCCCCGCCTCTCCCTGTGTGTCCCGCATTGCCCTCCCCTGCCTTCTCTGCCTCCTTCGGCATGTCTTCAGGAACGCCCATGTCCTCGCGCCCGCGCGCCGCGTGGCCTCTGGTAGCCGTCTTCACCGCCGGTTACCTCGCCGCCTACCTGCTCCCCACCATCGTCGGGCGGCTCTCCGTCCATCTGGGCCTCAGTACGGCCCAGGCCGGGCTGGTGGGCAGCGCCCTGCTGCTGAGCTCGGCGACCGCCGGCTTCACGCTGGCGGGCCGGGTCGAGAGATGCGGGCCGCGCAGGCCGGCGCGGATCGGACTGGTGCTGGCCGCGGTGGGGTACGGCTGCGCGGCGCTGGCGGGGTCCGTGCCGCTGGTGGTCGCGGGCGTGGTGATCGGCGGCCTCGGTTCCGGTACGGCGACCGCGGTGGCCGCGTCGGGCATCGCCGCCCAGCGGGATCCGCACCGGACCTCGTCGCTCGGCCTGCTCAGCGTCTCCGCGACGGCGGGCGCCCTCTATCTGACGATCCCGCACCTCGGCGGCGGCCACCGGCTGCCGTTCGCCTCGATCGCCCTGGCCGCGCTGCTCGTCTGGCCCGCCACCGCACGACTCGGCGGCAGCACGCCCGGGGGCCCGGCTGCGCCCGCCACCGGCCGGCTGCCGCACCGCCGTTCCGGCCTCGTGCTGGCGGGCGGCATGCTCGTCTGGTCCATGGCCCAGAACGCGCTGTGGGGCGTCAGCGGCCGGATCGGTACGGCTCAGGCCGGGCTCTCCGAGGTCACGGTCGGGGCGGTGTTCGCCGCCGCGCTCGGTGCGGGCCTGCTCGGGGTGATGGGCGCCGGAATGCTGGGCGCCAGGCTCGGCCGGGCGGTACCGATCGGTCTGGGCACCGTCATCATCGCGGCGAGCATCGTGCTCAGCTCGTCGGCCGGGGACCTCGGTTCGTTCGCCACCGGCGAGATCCTGTGGAACACCGTCTACCCGGTGGTCCTGTCGTACCTGATCGGCCTGGCCGCCTCCCTGGACGTGCGCGGGCGCTGGGCGGTACTCGCGGGCTCCGCATCGTCCGTGGGCGTGGCCTGCGGACCGGTCCTCGGCAGTGTGCTGTCCGAGCAGGCCGGCTACCCGGTCATGGGCATGGTCCTGGGCGCCGTCACACTCCTGGTCGCGGCCCCGGTCACGGCCGTCGCCCTGCACACCGGCGGCCGTCCGCTGGTGCCGGGATCGGTGCGCCGCAGGGGTGGCGCGCCCGCCGCGCTGCTGGCCGTCACCACCGGGGCGGTGCCCGGGGCCGTGCCCCAGCTGGGCGCGCCCGAGCAGGCCGTCACGGAGATCAGCCTGCCCGCGCTGCGCCGCAGGCGGCCGGTCAGGAACGCGTTCCGGACGGCCGGCCCGTCGGGCGGCGCCGGTCAGTCGAACTCGTACGCCTCGACCTCGGCCAGATAGCGCGCCCTGCGCTCCTCGTCGTGGTCGAGGAAGGCCGCCTCGAAGGAGTTGCGGGCCAGTGTGCGCAGTTGCTCGCGGTCGAGGCCGAGCGCCTCGTGGACGGCATGGAAGGTGTCCCCGACGTATCCGCCGAAGTAGGCGGGGTCGTCGGAGTTCACCGTGCAGAGCAGCCCGGCGGCCATCATGGCGCGCAGGGGGTGCTCCTCCAGCGTGTCGATGGCGCGCAGCCGCACGTTGGACAGCGGGCAGAGGGTGAGCGGCACCCGGTCGGCGGCCAGCCGCTTCACCAGGTCCGGGTCCTCCATGCAGCGCAGCCCGTGGTCGATGCGCTCGACCCCGAGCACGTCCAGCGCCTCCCTGATGTACGCGGGCGGGCCCTCCTCGCCTGCGTGGGCGACCTTGCGCAGTCCGAGCGCCGCAGCCGCCTCGTACACCTCGCGGAACTTGACGGGCGGGTGTCCGACCTCCGCCGAGTCGAGGCCGACCGCGCTGATCCGGTGCAGGTGCGGCTTCGCGGACCGGAGGGTCTCCAGCGCCGACTCGGCGGACCGGTCGCGCAGGAAGCACATGATCAGCTGGGTGGAGATGCCGTGCTTCTCCTCGCTGCGGTCCAGCGCCCGGCCGAGCCCTTCGACGACGGTGCCGATCGGGACGCCGCGGGCGGTGTGCGCCTGCGGGTCGAAGAAGATCTCGGCGTGCCGGACGCCCTGGGCGGCGGCGCGGGTCAGATACGCGTCGGCGAGCTCTTCGAAGTCCTGCTCGGTCCGCAGGACCGCCATCAGGGCGTAGTACAGGTCGAGGAAGGTCTGCAGGTCGTCGAAGAGGTAGGCGGTGCGGAGCTCGTCGGTGGTCTCGTACGGCAGCCGCACGCCGTTGCGTTCGGCGAGTGCGAAGGCCAGCTCGGGTTCGAGCGTTCCTTCGATGTGGAGGTGGAGTTCGGCTTTGGGGAGGTGCACGGGTATTTCACGCTCACAAGGTGGTGCTGATGTGTTCAGGGACGCCGGCTGGGCACGGAGACCCGGCTGAGGTCCTGGGCGACGGTCAGTTCGCCCTCGAACCCCGCGGCGCGGGCCTGGGTCTCGAAGGCGGCCGGGTCGTCGTACCGCTGCGAGAAGTGCGTCAGCACGAGGTGCCGTACGCCCGCCTCGCGGGCGACCCGGGCCGCCTGTCCGGCGGTCAGGTGGCCGTGGTCGGTGGCGAGCCGTTCGTCCTCGTCGAGGAAGGTCGACTCGATGACCAGCAGGTCGCATCCCTCGGCGAGCACGTGCACGCCGTCGCAGAGTCTCGTGTCCATGATGAACGCGAACCGCTGACCGCGCCTGCGCTCGGAGACGTCGTCGAGGGTGACGCCGCCGAGGGCGCCCTCGCGCTGGATCCGGCCGACGTCGGGCCCCTTGATTCCGTGCTCGGCGAGGAGCGCGGGCAGCATGCGGCGCCCGTCGGGCTCGACGAGCCGGTAGCCGTACGACTCGACGGGGTGCGAGAGCCGGTGGCTGCTGAGCGTGTACGCGTCCGTGGTGGCGAGCACCCCGTCGGCGCTGACCGGGGCCTCGGTCAGCTCGACGGACTCGCGGTAGGCGGTCGCGTACCGCAGCCGCTCGAAGTACTGCTGTCCGCTCGCCGGGTAGTGCGCGGTCACGGGGTGCGGGACCTGGTCGAGGTTGATCCGCTGGATCACCCCGGCCAGTCCCAGCGAGTGGTCGCCGTGGAAGTGCGTGACACAGATCCGGTCGATGTCGTGCGCGGCGACGCCGGCCCGCAGCATCTGCCGCTGGGTGCCCTCACCCGGGTCGAAGAGGATGCCCTCGCCGTCCCAGCGGAGCAGGTAGCCGTTGTGGTTGCGGTGCCGGGTCGGGACCTGGCTGGCGGTGCCGAGGACCACGAGTTCGCGTACGGACATGGTGGGTGACCGGCCCTAGCCGGGGGGCCACTGGAGTCCGCGGCCGCCCAGGACGTGGGCGTGCGCGTGGAAGACGGTCTGGCCGGCCCCCGAGCCGGTGTTGAAGACGACCCGGTAGCCGCTGTCCACGATCTTCTCGTCGGCGGCGATGTGCCCGGCCTCGCGCAGTATGTCGGCGGCGATCGCCGGCTCGGCGGCGGCGAGGGCGGCGGCGTCGGCGTGGTGGACGCGGGGGATGACGAGTACGTGCGTGGGGGCCTGGGGGTTGATGTCCCGGAAGGCGACGGTGGTCTCGGTCTCCCGGACGATGGTTGCCGGGATCTCACCGGAGACGATCTTGCAGAACAGGCAGTCGGGCTGCGGTTCTCCCGCCATGGGGCCGGCTCCTCGGTCGGTGGTGATCGGTGCACAGGCATGCTATCGGGGCGGTCGGGGTGCGGGGCGCCCGCTGGGGTACGCCCGCGGCCGGCCCGTTCCGCCACCCGTCCTCCCGGACGGGCGGGGGGTGCGGGGCCGGGCCCCGCACCCCTGTGGGCCGGCTACGCCCCCGGCCGCTGCGGCGCCCGCTTCGCGGGCGTCTCCGCCAGCGAGGCGAGAGCGATCCGGACCGCCTCGTCGAGCTGCGGATCCCGCCCCGCCGCGTGGTCCTGCGGCGCCATCACGACCTCGACGTCGGGATCGACGCCGTGGTTCTCCACGCCCCAGCCGTAACCCTCCAGCCAGAACGCGTACTTGGGCTGGGTGATCGCCGTCCCGTCCACGAGCTTGTACCGGTTGTCGATGCCGACCACTCCGCCCCAGGTGCGCGTACCGACCACCGGTCCGATGCGCAGCGCCTTGATCGCGGCGTTCACGATGTCACCGTCCGAGCCGGAGAACTCGTTGGCGACGGCGACCACGGGACCGCGCGGCGCGTCGTCCGGGTAGCTGTACGGCTGCATCCCGCGCGGCAGGTCCCAGCCGACGATGCGCCGGGCGAGCTTCTCCACGATCAGCTGCGAGGTGTGGCCGCCCCGGTTCTCCCGGACGTCCACGATCAGCCCCTCACGGGCCACTTCGACCCGCAGGTCGCGGTGGATCTGCGCCCAGCCCGAGCCGACCATGTCGGGGACGTGGAGGTAGCCGAGCCGTCCGCCGGAGTGCTCGTGGACGTACGCCCGCCGGTCGGCGACCCACGCGTGGTAGCGCAGCGGCTCCTCGTCGGCGACCGGTACGACGACGACATGGCGCGGATCGCCGCCGTCCACCGGTGAGACGGTCAGCTCGACCGGCTTGCCGGCCGAGCCGGTGAGCAGCGGTCCGGGCCCGGCGACCGGGTCGACCGGGTGGCCGTCGACGGCGAGGATCGCGTCGCCGACGCGCACCGCCACCCCGGGGGCGGCGAGCGGCGAGCGGGCCTCCGGGTCGGAGGTCTCGGACGGCAGGATCCGGTCGATGCACCAACTTCCCTCGTCCGTACGGGAGATGTCGGCGCCGAGCAGCCCCTGCCGGGTCGATTCGTCGCGCCATCCGCCGGGCGGCGTCACATAGGCGTGCGAGGTGCCGAGCTCGCCGTGCACCTCGTACAGCAGGTCCACCAGGTCGTCGTGGGTGGCGACGCGGTCCAGCACCGGGCGGTAGCGGTCCAGGACCCCGTCCCAGTCGACGCCGCCCATGTCGGGGCGCCAGAAGTTGTCCCGCATGATGCGTCCGGTCTCGTCGTACATCTGACGCCACTCGGCGGCCGGGTCGAGGGTCCGGCGGATCCGGGAGAGGTCGACGGTGACGCCGTCGCCGTCGTGGTCGTCGTCGGCCGGGACGCGGCTGTCGGACGGTACGACGCGCAGCTTGCCCCGGGTGCGCATCACGATCCGCTTGCCGTCGCCGCTGACCGCGAACCCGCTGACGTCCGAGGCGAGTTCCTCGCTGCGCAGCTTCTCCAGGTCGTACCGTTCGAGGACGGTCTCGGGCCGCCGGGAGTCCGGCGTGGCACCGCTCGTGCCGAGCACTCCGGCCACCGGGTGGCTCAGCCACAGCAGCCCGTCCTTCGCGGCGCGCAGTCCGGAGTAGCTGGCGGCCTCGACGGGCATCGGCACGATCCGGTCGGCGAGTCCGTCGAGGTCGATCCGGGTGACGGGGAGTGCGGTCGGGTTGTCCTCGCCCTCGCCGCGGTTCTCCTTCTCGGTCGGGCGGCCGTGCCGCTGCGGCCCGAACGGGGAGGGCGTGGTGGCGGCGAGCGTCAGCAGATGCGGCCGGCAGGCGCCGATGAACGCCAGGTCGAAGACATGGGCGTCGTAGACCGGGTCGAAGGACCGCTCGGAGAGGAACGCGAGGTGCTTGCCGTCGGTGGTGAACGCGGGGGCGAAGTCCCGGAAACGCAGCGGGGTCGCCTCGGTGACCGACAGATCGGCGAGGTGCGCGATCTTGAGCTGCCGGAGCGGCTCGTGTCCGGGGTGCGACCAGGCGAGCCAGGAGGAGTCGGGGGAGAAGACGAGGCCGGAGGCGTCGCCGTGTTCGCTGCGGTCCACCTCGTGGACCTCGCCGCTCTCCCGCTCGACGATCAGTACCCGTCCGTCGTGCGCGGCGACGGCGAACCGGCTGCCGTCCGGGGCCGCTTCCAGGTCGAGCACCCTGCCGATACGGCCCGCGGCGAGGCGACGCGGTGCGGCGCCCGGCGCGGTGCCGGTGGCGGGAGCGCACTCCAGGGCGTCGTCGCCCTCGGCATCGGTGACCCAGACGACGTGCTGGTCGCCGTCGGCCTGGAAGGCGCGGGGCATTCTGGCCCGTACGCCGGGTTCGACCGCGAGTGCCCGGGCCGGTCCCTCGCGGTGGGTGACCCAGTGGACGGCGCCCCGCGTCCCGACGGCGCTGCCGCGGCCCGTACGGTCCGGGGACGCGGAGTCGAAGTTGCTGTCGGCGTGCACGGAGTGGGGCTGGAGGTCGGCCCGCTGGCCGCCCAGCCGGATGTCGACGCGGCGGGGCTCGGCGCCTTCGAGGTCGTCCAGCAGCCACAGTTCACCGGCCGAGGCGTAGCAGACGCGGGTGCCGTCGGTGGTCGCGTGGCGGGCGTAGAACCCCTCGACGCCGGTGTGCCTGCGCAGGTCCGAGCCGTCGGGCCGTGAGGAGTGGACCGCTCCCACGCCGTCGTGGTCCGAGAGGAAGGCGACACGGTCGCCCACCCACATCGGGCATTCGATGTTCCCGTCGAGGTCCTCGTGGAGCCGTACGAACGGTACCGGGCCGTCGGTCACGCCTTCTTCCGCGATCCACAGCTTGCCCGCGGTACCGCCGCGGTATCGCTTCCACGTGGCGGCCTCGCGCCCCATGGTGGCCGAGAGCAGCAGCGCCCGCCCGCCGGGCCCGTACGCGAGGGAGCCGACCGGCCCGTACGGCAGGGTCCGCGCGGGCCCGCCGTCGACCGGGACGGCCCTGGCCCAGCTGCGCCGCAGCGACGCCTGGCCCTGGGTGCTGATGGCCAGTACGTCGCCCTCGGGTGTCCAGCCGCGTACGGAGGTCCGGGCATCGCCCCAGTACGTGAGCCGCTCGGCGGGGCCGCCGTCGACCGGTGCGACATGCACCTCGGGCGCCCCGTCCCGGGTGGACGTCCAGGCGACGCGGGTTCCGTCGGGCGATATCCGCGGATGGGAAACGGGCCGGTTGTCGGCGCTGACGCGCCAGGCTCGGCCGCCGTCCAACGGCGCCAACCAGACGTCGTCCTCGGCGGTGAAGGCGATCACATCGCCCTGGACATGGGGGTATCGGAGGTAGGCAGGCTGCGTCACGGAGATCACCCTAGGCCGCCCGCCTGCTCCGCGTAACCGGGTGGCCGGAGTACGCCGGGCGGCCGGGCACCGGACATCGTCACTTGCCCCAGCGCGATTCGGTCACCGTGACCGTCACGGTGACGGTCGGCCGGGCGGCACCGGCGGCGCCCCTCGGAGGCTGTGCGCGGCCGGCCGGCAAAGCGGCGGTGCAATTGCCGAGCGCATCCGCCCGGAAGACGACCTTCCCGCCGGTCCTGGCGGTCAGGTCGCCGCGCACACAGCGCCCGTCGAGTTCCTGGGTCACCTTGCCGGTGATCGAGATGTCCTGGCCGTTCGCGGTCCTTCCGGCGCAGTCGACGGCCGCGGTCCGGTGCACGGAGGGGGCCGGCGGCGACGCGCCCACGACCCGGTCCCCGTCCATGTCGGCGGTGCAGTTCAGCCACCGCACGTCCACCCCGTTGCGCTCCAGGGCGCTGGTGCCGGTCAGGCCGGTGGTCACGGCGATGGACGCGGAGTTGAGACTGCCCGTCGGCTCACAGGCCACGACCCCTGCGACGGCCGCGCCCGCGAGTGCGGACGCGGCCAGAAAACGACGCGTTCTTCCCTGAGCCCATGCCCTTGATGTCCCCATACGGGCAGCTTCCCACCGTTCCCCCACGGGACGGTAGACGGCTTGCGGTCACCACGGGGCGGCGCAGGCGCACCGGAGGGGGCTCACGCCCAGCGGCCGGTGCGCCCCAGCAGCAGCGCCGTCGCCGCGGTGCCCGCCGTCGAGGTGCGCAGGACGGACGCGCCGAGCCGGCAGACCCGTCCGCCCGCCGCGACGAAGGCCGCCAGTTCGTCCGGAGACACCCCGCCCTCGGGGCCGACGACCAGCACGATCTCGCCCTGGGTGGGGAGTTGGACGGTGGCCAGCGGCTCGCTGTCGTGGCCCCGGTCCTCGTGCAGGACGGCGGCGAAGTCCGCCGTGGCCAGAAGCGCGGCGACCTGTGTGGTCGTCAGCGCGTCCGCCACTTCGGGGAAGCGCACCCGGCGCGACTGCTTGCCCGCCTCCCGGGCGGCGTTGCGCCATTTCGCGAGTGACTTGAGGCCGCGCTCGCCCTTCCACTGCGTGATGCAGCGCGAGGCCTGCCAGGGCACGATCGCGTCGACGCCGGTCTCCGTCATCGTCTCGACGGCGACCTCACCGCGGTCACCCTTGGGCAGGGCCTGGACGACGGTGATGCGGGGTGCGGGCCACGGCTCCTCATGGGCCGTCACCAGACCGGTGACGACGAGGCGGTCCTTGCCCTCGGTGGTCCTGACCACGCCTTCCGTCCAACGGCCGTGGCCGTCCGTCAGCACGACCTCCTCACCGGCGTGCAGCCGCTTCACCGATACGGCGTGCCGTCCCTCGGATCCTTCCAGGACGAACTCGGGCCCTTCGGGGACCTGTTCGACGACGAAGACCGGTGCGGTCACTGCGTACTCCCTGTGCTCACTGCCGTCCGTGCGGCGTCCAGTTCTTCGGCGAGCAGTTCGATCAGCCGGCCGGCCGGCAGCTCGCGTGCCATCCGGTGCCCCTGCCCCGCCCACAGTGCCATGCCCTGGGCGTCACCTGCCGCAGCCGCCGCCTTGCGCAGCCCGGCGGTCAGGTAGTGGACCTGCGGGTAGGCGGCGGGGGCGTAGGGGCCGTGCTCGCGCATGAAGCGGTTGACGAGGCCGCGGGCCGGGCGTCCGGAGAACGCCCGGGTCAGGGCCGTCCGTACGAACAGCGGGTTGGTCAGTGCCCGTTTGTGCAGCGGATGCGCGCCGGACTCGGGGCAGGCGAGGAACGCCGTCCCGAGCTGTGCCGCCTCCGCGCCCGCGGCGAGCACCGCGGCGATCTGGGATCCGCGCATCAGCCCGCCCGCCGCGATGACCGGCACCTGTACGGTCTCGCGGACCTGGGCCACCAGGGAGAGCAGCCCGATCCCGGTGCCGTCGGCCTGCGGGTCGTCGTGGTGGGTGGACTGGTGGCCGCCCGCCTCCACGCCCTGCACGCAGACCGCGTCGGCCCCCGACCACTGGGCGGTCTGGGCCTCCTCGGGCGTGGTGACCGTCACGACGGTGTACGTGCCGGCAGCGGCGAGCGCGTCGAGGGTGTCGCGGGTCGGGCAGCCGAAGGTGAACGAGACGGCCGGGACCGGGTCCTCCAGCAGGATGGCGAGCTTGGCCTCGTAGCCGTCGTCGGCGCCGACGTCCGGGTCGGCGAGCGGGGTCTCGTACCAGGCGGCCTCACCGGCGAGCTGGTGCCGGTACACCTCGACGGCGCTCGGGTCGGCGAGACCGGGCTGCGGCATGAAGAGGTTGACACCGAAGGGCTGACCGGTCAGCCCGCGCAGTTGGGTGATCTCGTGGTACATGCCGTCCGCCGTCTTGTACCCGGCGGCGAGGAAACCCAGTCCGCCCGCCTCGGCGACGGCCGCGACGAGCCCCGGACCGGACACACCTCCCGCCATGGGGGCCTGCACGATCGGATACCGGCAGAGATCGGTCAACAGGGATGACATGACCGCATCGTGTCACGTCCCGTGCATCACGGCGTGCGGGGCCTGCGGTCCGATTTGCCCTCAAACGCGGGACGGGCTCGGCAGGCGAGCCCGTCCCGCGTCGGACGAGGGTGTACGGATGCCGTCAGCGACCGTTGAAGGCGTCCTTCAGCCGGGAGAACAGCCCCTGCTGCCCGGGCTGGAACTGGCCGGTGGGCCGTTCCTCGCCGCGCAGCTTCGCCAGCTCCCGCAGCAGTCGTTCCTGCTCCGGTTCCAGCTTCGTCGGGGTGATCACCTCGACGTGCACGATCAGATCACCGCGCCCACCGCCCCGCAGATGCGTGATGCCGCGCCCGTGCAGCGGCACCGACTGGCCGGACTGGGTGCCGGGCCGGATGTCGACCTCCTCCAGGCCGTCGAGCGTCTCCAACGGCACCTTGGTGCCGAGCGCGCCCGCCGTCATGGGGATGGTGACCGTGCAGTGCAGGTCGTCGCCGCGGCGCTGGAACACCGCGTGCGGCAACTCGTGGATCTCCACGTACAGATCGCCGGCCGGGCCGCCGCCGGGGCCGACCTCGCCCTCGCCCGCGAGCTGGATGCGGGTGCCGTTGTCGACACCGGCGGGGATCTTCACGGTGAGCGTGCGCCGCGACCGGATGCGGCCGTCACCGGCACACTCCGGGCAGGGCGTCGGCACGACCGTGCCGAAGCCCTGGCACTGCGGGCAGGGCCGCGAGGTCATGACCTGGCCCAGGAAGGACCGGGTGACCTGGGAGACCTCGCCGCGACCGCGGCACATGTCACATGTCTGGGCGGAGGTGCCGGGGGCGGCGCCCTCGCCGTTGCACGTCTTGCAGACGACGGCCGTGTCGACCTGGATGTCCTTGGTCGTGCCGAACGCGGCCTCGGCCAGATCGATCTCCAGCCGGATCATCGCGTCCTGGCCGCGCCGGGTGCGCGAACGGGGTCCGCGCTGCGACGACGTACCGAAGAACGCGTCCATGATGTCGGAGAAGTTGCCGAAGCCACCCTGTCCGAATCCGCCCGCGCCACCGCCGCCGGAGGCGGACAGCGGGTCACCGCCGAGGTCGTAGACCTGTTTCTTCTGCGGATCCGACAACACCTCGTAGGCGGCGTTGATCTCCTTGAACCGCTCCTGCGTCTTCGGATCGGGGTTCACATCCGGATGCAGCTCGCGAGCGAGCCGCCGGAATGCCTTCTTGATCTCGTCCTGAGATGCGTCGCGGCGCACGCCGAGTACGGCGTAATAGTCCGTGGCCACTTACGACTCCGCCAGGATCTGTCCGACGTAACGTGCCACTGCGCGTACCGCTCCCATCGTTCCGGGGTAGTCCATGCGGGTCGGTCCGACCACGCCGAGTTTGGCGACTGCTTCGTCGCCCGAACCGTAGCCGACCGTGACGACGGACGTGGAGTTGAGGCCCTCATGGGCGTTCTCGTGCCCGATCCGTACGGTCATGCCCGAGTCCGTGGCCTCGCCGAGCAGCTTCAGCAGCACGACCTGCTCCTCCAATGCCTCCAGCACCGGCCGGATCATCACGGGGAAGTCGTGCCCGAAGCGGGTGAGGTTGGAGGTGCCGCCGATCATCAGCCGCTCCTCCGTCTCCTCGACGAGGGTTTCGAGCAGGGTGGAGAGCACGGTGGACACGGTTCCCCGGTCCTCGCTCTCGAAGGATTCCGGCAGATCCTGCACCAGTTGCGGGACGTCCGTGAAACGGCGTCCGACGACCCGGCTGTTGAGCCGGGCCCGCAGATCGGCGAGAGAGGTCTCACCGAACGGAGCAGGACAGTCGATCATGCGCTGTTCGACCCGGCCGGTGTCCGTGATCAGCACGAGCATCAGCCGGGCGGACGCCAGCGACAGCAGCTCCACATGCCGGACCGTCGACCGGGTCAGCGAGGGGTACTGCACGATGGCGACCTGCCGGGTCAGCTGCGCGAGCAGCCGCACGGTGCGTCCGACGACGTCGTCGAGGTCGACCGCACCGTCGAGGAAATGGTGAATGGCGCGGCGTTCCGGCGACGAGAGCGGCTTGACGCCCGCGAGCCGGTCGACGAAGAGCCGGTACCCCTTGTCCGTGGGGATGCGTCCCGCGCTGGTGTGGGGTTGGGCGATGAAGCCCTCATCCTCCAGCACCGCCATGTCGTTGCGGACGGTGGCCGGGGAGACCCCCAGCTTGTGCCGCTCGGTGAGCGCCTTGGAGCCCACGGGCTCCTCGGTGCCGACATAGTCCTGGACGATGGCGCGCAACACTTCGAGTCTGCGTTCGCTGAGCATCGCGCACACCTCCAGCTGAGTTTCCTCGGTGGTTCTCGGGCCGTTCCTGTTCCGTTCCCAGGAATCCGCCTGGCACTCTGTCCTCACGAGTGCCAGCAACCCCCCGGTCAGTGTACGGCGGCGGAGTGGGGGGCTAGCAAGAGCGACCGGTCACGGTATCGCGGGACTGCGCAGGTCGTTGCCGATAGCGTCCTGGTATGAACGCCTCTTGGGAAGAGTCCGGCTGGGAGCGACTCGGTCACGAAGTGGGCAGACGCCGTCTTCCCGGGTGGGACGCGACCGTCGCGCTGGTCGCCGGAGCGGACGGAGTGCTGCTCTACGACACCGGTTCGACCCTCCGCGAAGGCGTCCGGGTGCGGTCCCAGGCACAGACCCTGCTGGGTCGGAGGGTGACGCATATCGCACTCAGCCACCCCCACTTCGACCATGTCCTGGGCATCGGCGCCTTCTCCGGCGCCCAGGTGTACGGAGCCGTCGGCATGGCCGCCCTGCTGGAGCGCGGGGCGGACGCTCTGCGCGCCGACGCGGTGCGCCACGGAGTGTCCGAGCACGATGCGGCCGAGGCCACCGATGCGCTGGTGGTGCCGCGGCACGAGGTGTGCGGCGAGTGGACGCTCGATCTGGGCGGCGGCCGTCAGGTGCTGCTGGCGAACGTGGGCCCCGCCCACAGCGGTCACGATCTCGCGGTGCTCGTGCCCGGCTCCCCCGCGGTGGTGCTCTGCGGCGACCTGGTCGAGGAGTCCGGTGAACCGCAGGCGGGCCCCGACGCCGTCCCGGCCCGCTGGCCGGCCGCGCTGGACCGGCTGCTGGCGCTGGGTGGCGAGGACGCGGTGTACGTTCCGGGCCACGGGGCGGTGGTGGACGCGGCGTTCGTGCGGAACCAGCGCGACCGGCTGGCCGCACTCTTCGGCGTGTCGTGACACCTGATCGTCCTATCGTCATCCGATGCGCAGCTACCAGCCGGACCTGACCCCGCCGTGGAAGAGGTCCGCCCCCGTTCCCGAGGTCGCCGCCGAGCCCGATCTGGTGGTGGAAGAGGTCTCCACCGGTTTCTGCGGTGCCGTGATCCGCTGCGAGAAGACGGCCCAGGGCCCGACCGTGACCCTGGAGGACCGGTTCGGCAAGCACCGGGTGTTCCCGATGGAGGCGCGCGGCTTCCTCCTGGAAGGCCGGGTGGTCACCCTCGTGCGTCCCTCGGCGGCCGGTCCCGCACGTCCGCTGCGTACCGCCTCGGGGTCGGTCGCGGTACCGGAGGCGCGCGCCCGGGTCGCGCGGGCCGGCCGGATCTACGTGGAGGGCCGCCACGACGCGGAGCTGGTCGAGCGGGTCTGGGGCGACGACCTGCGGATCGAGGGCGTGGTCGTCGAGTACCTGGAGGGCATCGACGACCTCCCGGCCATCGTGCGCGCGTTCTCGCCCGGCCCGGACGCCAGGCTGGGTGTCCTGGTCGACCACCTGGTTCCCGGCTCCAAGGAGTCCCGGATCGCGGACCAGGTGTCGAACCCGGACGTGCTGGTGGTCGGCCACCCCTACATCGACGTGTGGGAGGCGGTGAAGCCGTCGTCCGTGGGCATCGCGGCCTGGCCGGTGGTCCCGCGCGGCCAGGACTGGAAGACGGGCGTGTGCCGCGCGCTGGGCTGGCCGGAGAACACCGGCGCGGCCTGGCAGCGCATCCTGTCCACGGTGCGTTCGTACCGGGATCTGGAACCGTCGCTGCTGGGCTCCGTGGAACATCTCATCGACTTCGTGACGACGGAGGCATAGGGGCCGCTTCGTGACGACGGAGGCATAGCGGTCGCTTCGTGACGACGGAGGCATGGGGGCTGCCGCGGGCGTACCGGGTCCGCGGGGGCGCGTACGGCCCCGCGGGGGCGCGTACCGGCCCGCCGAGACTCGTATGGGGGCGCGTAAAGCCCGTGGAGGCTCGTATCGGGGCGCGTACAGCCCGTGGAGGCTCGTACAGCCCGGCGGGGGCCCATACGGTCTGCGGGGGCGCACAGGGCGTCAGCCGCGGGCGCCTCGTCCCGCACCGGCCCCGGTGCTCAGTCCACCAGGTCCCGGACCACCGCGTCCGCCAGCAGCCGCCCCCGCAGGGTGAGCACCGCTCGCCCTTCGCCGTACGGGGCGCGCTCCAGCAGCCCGTCCTCGACCGCGCGCTCCGCCGCGGCCAGCCCGGTCGGTGCCAGCAGCGACAACGGGCACCCGTCCGCGAGCCGCAGCTCCAGCAGGATCCGCTCGACCCGCCGGTCCTCCAAGGAGAGGATCTCGCGCCCGGCCCCGGGCGACCGTCCCTCGGCCAGGGCCTGCGCATACGCACCCGGATGCTTCACGTTCCACCAGCGCACCCCGCCGACATGGCTGTGCGCTCCGGGGCCGGCGCCCCACCAGTCGGCGCCGCGCCAGTACAACTCGTTGTGCAGGCACCGGCCCTCGGGCGTGCGGGACCAGTTGGACACCTCGTACCAGGAGAAGCCCGCCGCGGCCATCACCTCGTCCGCGATCAGGTACCGGTCCGCGTGGGTGTCGTCGTCGGTCATCGGGACCTCGCCGCGCCGGATCCGCCGGGCCAGCTGTGTGCCCTCCTCGACGATCAGCGCGTACGCCGACACATGGTCGGGCCCCGCCCCGATCGCCGCGTCCAGCGAGGCCCGCCAGTCGTCGTCGGACTCCCCCGGCGTGCCGTAGATCAGGTCGAGGTTGACGTGCTCGAAGCCTGCCTCCCGCGCCTCGGTGACGCACGCCTCGGGCCGCCCCGGCGTATGTGTGCGGTCCAGGATCTTCAGCACGTGCTGCCGGGCGCTCTGCATCCCGAACGAGATCCGGTTGAAGCCGCCCTCCCGCAGCTCGGCCAGATAGGCCGGACCGACGGACTCCGGGTTGGCCTCGGTGGTGATCTCGGCGTCGTCCGCGAGCCCGAACTCGTCGCGGATCGCCCCCAGCATCCGGACCAGGTCCGCGGCGGCCAGCAGGGTCGGTGTGCCACCGCCCACGAAGACCGTACGGACCGGACGCGGATCGTCACCGAGGACCTTGCGGGCCTGGCGGACCTCGCCGATCAGATGGGCGGCGTAGTTGTCGCGGGAGGCCAGCGCACCGCCCGAGCCGCGCAGCTCGGTGGCCGTGTAGGTGTTGAAGTCGCAGTACCCGCAGCGGGTCGCGCAGTAGGGAACGTGCAGGTAGAAGCCGAGAGGCCGGTCGGCGGCGCCTTCCAGGGCATGGCGCGGCAGCGCGCCGTCGTCGGGTACGGGTTCACCATCGGGCAGTACGGAAGGCATACCGCCCATTGTCACTCGCCGCCGAACCGTCCGGTCCCGCCGGGGATCACGGACCGCCACGCCCGCCACGTCCGCCGCGCCCACGCGCCGCCTCTCACCCCGCCTGGAGCACCAGCAGCGCCAGATCGTCGTCGGGCGGCCGCTCGGCGAATTCGTGCACGGCGCGCTTGATCCGGTCCGCGATCCCGTCCGCCGAGAGTCCGGTGCAGTCGGCCAGCGCCTGGGCCAGGCCGTCCTCGTCGTCGAACATCAGCACCCCGGAGCGGCGCTCCGTCACACCGTCCGTGACGCACAGCAGGCTGTCGCCGGGCGCGAGATCGAAGCTCTGGCTCTCGTAGGCGACGTCGTCGAAGATCCCGAGCAGCATCTGCGGCTCGGCGGCCGGGCGCACCTCTCCATCGGGCCGCAGCAGCAGCGGCAGCGGGTGGCCTGCGCTGGCGAGGGTGCAGCGCACGCCACCACCGGGCAGCGGCACGAGTTCGCCGTACAGCAGGGAGAGGAAGCGGGACTGTCCGGTGTCCGCCGTCTGCTGGCCGCCCGCCGCGGCGACCATGAGGGCAGCCGCCTCGGCAGCCTCCATCGCATCGTCGAGGAGCAGTCTGTTGAGCCGGTCCAGCACCTCGCCGACGCCGAAGCCCTCCCGGGCCAGCAGCCGCAGCCAGGGGCGGGCGAGGCCCGTGACGACGGCTGCTTCGGGTCCGCTGCCCTGCACGTCGCCCAGGACGAAGCACCAGCGGTCGCCGGGGCACGGGAAGATGTCGTAGAAGTCACCGCCGACGACGCCGTCGTCGCTGGGCTCGTACACCAGTGAGCTGGTGACACCGGGTATGTCGGCGACCTTGCCGGGCAGCAGGGCGCGTTGCAGGATGCGGCTGATGGTGGCCTGCCGGGTATAGGCGCGGGCGGCGCCGACAGCGAGGCCGACGCGGCGTACGAAGTCCTCGATCAGGGCGGTCACTTCGTCGGGGACGCGTGCCATGTCCTCCCGGCCGAGGAGTACGGCGCCGAGGGTCCGGCCACCCGAGGTGATCCGGTAGGCGAGGGCGGAGGCGGCGCGCCCGTCGGATTCCCCCTCGGCCTCGTCCTCCTCGCTCCCGGGCAGAGAGACGGGCCCGGTGCCCACCCGCTCGGGCAGCCGGATCGGGTCCTGCTCCAGTGCCGCACGCAGTTGCCCGGTCTCGGCCTCGTCCCGGTGCCAGACGCTGGCGAGCCTGGGAACGGCCGAGGGGCCGCCGTTCTCGGGCTCCAGCCAGATCGCGCACCAGTCGGCGAGTCTGGGCACCAATAACTGTCCCGAGAGCGCCGCGACGATGTCCTCGTCGAGCTGGCCCGCGAGCAGGTCCGAGGCTTCGGCGAGGAACGAGAGCGCGCCGCGGCCGGCCCAGTCCGCGTCGTCGCGCAGGGCCCGGCGGGCGCTGGGGGCGAGCAGTTCGGCGGCACGCAGCCCCTGCGGGAGACCGGGTTCTTCCGACGGTTCGGGGAACGGATTCCAGTCGTCGACGGGAAGCCGGGCCCAGACGGTCTTGAGGCCGGTGCGGTAGGTGATGCCCCAGCGCTCGGCGAGGGTGCCGACGAGCTGGAGCCCGCGCCCGTAGTCGTCGGGGTCCTCGGCCTCGGAGTGGGCGGCTCCCGCTGCCGTGTCCGCCGCGCCGTCGTCCTCCTCGCGTTCGCTGCGCACGGTGCGGGCCGGGTGGTGGTCGGAGACCTCCAGCACCAGGGCCGCGGCCTCGTCCTCGACGGCCTCCTCAAGCCGGCAGAGCACCTCGACGTTGGTCCCGGCGTGCACGACCGCGTTGGTGACCAGTTCGCTGGCGACGACCGCCGCGTCGTCGGCCAGGCGTTCACTGACGCCGACGGCCGTCGGCAGTCCGAGCCGGGTCCACTCGGTGAGCGCGGCCTGGACGAACCGGCGGGCGGCGGAGGGCGCGAGGAGGTTTCCGGGCAGGGACGTATGGGCGACGGGCCGTGCGTCCGCATGGCCGACGGTGATACCGGGACGCTGAACGATGTCCCGCTGCAAGGGAATGGGCCCCACGGTGCAGCTCCTGACCTGTTCTCGCTCTGTCTGTATCTTGCTCTGTTCTCTGGCGCCGCTGACGACACCGACAGAGTGACAGATGGACCCTGCCCATAAGCGACGAGTTGCCGAAGTGAGCGGAGAAAGTGAGCGGAGAAGAACAGGAGCAGCCGCACCGTGCGGCCTGCGGCGGGAAGGTCCGGGGTCAGACCTCGCGGGTTCCCACGTACATGTCGTCGATGAGGTCCTTGTACGCGCGCTCGACGACCGGCCGCTTCAGCTTGAGACTGGGCGTCAGTTCGCCGTGCTCGATGTCGAGATCGCGGGGCAGCAGCCGGAACTTCTTGATGGTCTGCCAGCGCTGCAGCCCCTCGTTGAGCCGCTTCACATAGCCCTCGACGAGTTCCACGGTCTGCGGGGACGCCACCACTTCGGCGTACGTCCTGCCGCCCAGGCCGTTCTCGGCGGCCCAGCCGAGGAGGGTCGGCTCGTCGAGCGCGATCAGAGCGGTGCAGAAGTTGCGGTCCGCGCCGTGCACCAGGATGTTCGAGACGAACGGGCAGACCGCCTTGAACTGTCCCTCGACCTCCGCCGGAGCGATGTACTTTCCGCCGGACGTCTTGATCAGGTCCTTCTTGCGGTCGGTGATCCGGAGGTAGCCGTCCACGGACAGCTCGCCGATGTCGCCGGTGCGGAACCAGCCGTCCGCCTCCAGCACCTCGGCCGTCTTCTCCGGGAGCCCCTGGTAGCCCTGCATCAGGCCGGGGCCGCGCAGCAGGATCTCGCCGTCGTCGGCGATCCGTACCTCGGTGCCGGGGAGCGGCTTGCCGACCGTGCCGGTGCGATAGGCCTCGCCCGGGTTGACGAAGGAGGCGGCGCTGGTCTCGGTGAGGCCGTAGCCCTCCAGGATGTGGATGCCGGCGCCCGAGAAGAAGTAGCCGATGTCGGGGGCGAGTGCCGCGGAGCCGGAGATGCAGGCGCGCAGCCGGCCGCCGAAGGCCTCACGGATCTTGGCGAAGACGAGGGTGTCGGCGACCTTGTGCTTGGCACCGAGTCCGAACGGGACGGAGGCCACGCCGGTGCGCCGGAAGTTGTCCTGTGAGACCGTCGCGTACTCCCGGGCGACCCCGGCCGCCCACTGGAAGATCTTGTACTTGGCCCCGCCGCCGGCCCGCGCCTTGGCGGCGACGCCGTTGTAGACCTTCTCGAAGATACGGGGGACGGCGGCCATGTACGTCGGCTGGACGACCGGCAGATTCTCGATGATCTTGTCGACCCGCCCGTCCACGGCGGTGACGTGCCCGACCTCGATCTGCCCCGAGGTGAGGACCTTGCCGAAGACGTGCGCGAGCGGCAGCCACAGATACTGGACGTCGTCCTGGGTGATGAGACCCGTCGCCACGGTGGCCTTGGCCATGTACGACCAGTTGTCGTGCGGCAGCCGTACGCCCTTGGGGCGGCCGGTGGTGCCCGAGGTGTAGATCAGGGTGGCGAGCTGATCGGCCGTGATGGCGGCGACCCGCTCCTTGATCGCGTCGGGGTGCTCGGCGAGGTGCTCCGCGCCGCGGGCCTCCAGCTCGGCGAGGGTGAGCACCCAGCCCTCGGGATCGCCCTCGGCGGGTTCTGCGCCCTCGGCGTCGATGACGACGACATGGGCGAGGTGGGGCAGTTCGGTGCGGCGCTCGCGGGCCTTGGCCAGTTGAGTGGCGTCCTCGGCGATCAGGATGCGGCTCTCGGAGTCGGAGAGGATGAACGCCGCCTCCTCGGCCTTGGTCGACGGGTAGACCGTCGTGGTGGCGGCTCCCGCGCACATCACGCCGAGGTCGGCGAGGATCCATTCCACTCGCGTACTGGCGGCGAGCGCAACCCGCTCCTCCGGCCGCACACCCAGACCGATCAGCCCTGCCGCGATGGCGTACACCCGTTCGGCAGCCTGCGCCCAGCTCAGCGACTTCCAGTCGTCGGGCCCCTCGCCGGTGGCCGCGGGGACCGGGTAGCGGTAGGCCTCTTTGTCCGGGGTGGCCTCCACGCGGTCGATGAAGAGGTTCGCCACGGAGGGCGGTCGGTTCTCGATCAAGGTCTGTGTGTCGCTCACGACATCCTCCGGGCCTGCGGCAGTGCTTCACGACCGGCTGCTGATTGCTGCTGACTGCTAGGTGCTGTTCCTACGTGTGTTCCCGCGCTCGTGTGTGCGCTTGGTCCTGCGTTGCCCGTCCTGGCACGCTCGTCCTGTTTCCTGTCCTGCGGCTGCGGCGCTCGGCCCCGCTTGTTTAACTGGCGAGTAACTAAGAGGCCGTGATCAGGGTAGAGCGCCCGCGTCCGCCGCGTAAGAGGCAATAGGGCGCCGCTTCATAACAAACGGGCCCCCGCGTCGCGGTACGTTGCGACACGGGGGCCCGTCGGCCTCACGACCGGAAGCTACTTCTTGGCCTTGCCGTCCCCGCCCGACTCGTCCGTCGACAGCACGGCGATGAAGGCCTCCTGCGGCACCTCCACGTTGCCGACCATCTTCATCCGCTTCTTGCCCTCCTTCTGCTTCTCCAGCAGCTTCCGCTTACGGGAGATGTCACCGCCGTAACACTTGGCGAGGACGTCCTTGCGGATGGCGCGGACGGTCTCACGGGCGATGACCCGGGAGCCGATGGCGGCCTGGATCGGCACCTCGAAGTTCTGCCGCGGGATGAGCTCGCGCAGCTTGGCGACGAGCCGCACGCCGTAGGCGTACGCCTTGTCCTTGTGCGTGACCGCGGAGAACGCGTCGACCTTGTCGCCGTGCAGGAGGATGTCGACCTTGACGAGCTGGGCGCTCTGCTCGCCGGTGGGCTCGTAGTCGAGGGAGGCGTACCCCCGCGTCTTGGACTTCAGCTGGTCGAAGAAGTCGAAGACGATCTCGGCGAGCGGCAGGGTGTAGCGGATCTCGACCCGGTCCTCGGAGAGGTAGTCCATGCCGAGCAGGGTGCCGCGCCGGTTCTGGCAGAGCTCCATGATCGCGCCGATGAACTCGCTGGGCGCGAGGATCGTCGCGCGCACGACGGGCTCGTGCACCTTGTCGATCTTGCCTTCGGGGAACTCGCTCGGGTTGGTGACGATGTGCTCGCTGCCGTCCTCCATGTCCACGCGGTAGACCACGTTGGGGGCGGTGGCGATCAGGTCGAGACCGAACTCGCGCTCCAGCCGCTCACGGATCACGTCGAGGTGCAGCAGACCGAGGAAGCCGACACGGAAACCGAAGCCGAGCGCGGCGGACGTCTCCGGCTCGTACACCAGGGCGGCGTCGTTGAGCTGGAGCTTGTCGAGCGCCTCGCGCAGGTCCGGGTAGTCGGAGCCGTCCAGCGGGTACAGGCCCGAGAACACCATCGGCTTGGGGTCCTTGTAGCCGCCCAGCGCCTCGGTCGCGCCCTTGTTCAGGGAGGTGATGGTGTCACCGACCTTGGACTGCCGGACGTCCTTCACACCGGTGATGATGTAGCCCACCTCACCCACACCGAGGCCGTCGGCCGGGGTCATCTCCGGGGAGGAGACCCCGATCTCCAGCAGCTCGTGGGCGGCACCGGTGGACATCATCCTGATGCGCTCGCGCTTGTTGAGCTGGCCGTCGACGACACGGACGTACGTGACGACGCCCCGGTACGAGTCGTAGACCGAGTCGAAGATCATCGCGCGGGCGGGGGCGTCGGCCACGCCGACCGGGGCCGGGACGTCCTTGACCACCCGGTCGAGCAGGGCGTCCACGCCGACACCGGTCTTCGCGGAGACCTTGAGCACGTCCTCCGGCCGGCAGCCGATGAGGTTGGCCAGCTCCTCGGAGAACTTCTCGGGCTGCGCGGCCGGCAGGTCGATCTTGTTGAGCACCGGGATGATGGTGAGGTCGTTCTCCATCGCCAGGTAGAGGTTGGCCAGCGTCTGGGCCTCGATGCCCTGGGCGGCGTCGACCAGCAGGACCGTGCCCTCGCAGGCGGCGAGCGAGCGGGAGACCTCGTAGGTGAAGTCCACGTGGCCCGGGGTGTCGATCATGTTGAGGATGTGGGTGCGCCCCTGGTCCTCGCCCGTGGTGGGCGCCCAGGGAAGACGCACCGCCTGGGACTTGATGGTGATGCCGCGCTCGCGCTCGATGTCCATCCGGTCGAGGTACTGAGCGCGCATCTGCCGCGCATCGACCACGCCCGTCAGCTGAAGCATCCGGTCGGCAAGGGTCGACTTGCCGTGGTCGATGTGCGCAATGATGCAGAAGTTGCGGATCAGCGCCGGGTCGGTACGGCTCGGCTCGGGCACGTGGGTAGGAGTCGCGGGCACGCAGGGTCCTGATTCTTGAGACGCCGAACGCCGTGTCTCGGGTCGATGTCGGTTCGGTCGGATCGATACGTAGCCTCCATCGTCCCATGGTTGCGGGGCGGAGACCGGTTTGGGCCGGTCGGAGTGGGGCTGGTACCGTGGTCAGCTGTGCCTCGCGACCCTTTCGGGCCGCTCGACACACATCGAAGATCCATCGAACCTGAAAAGGCTCTTTCGTGGCGAACATCAAGTCCCAGATCAAGCGGAACAAGACGAACGAGAAGGCGCGCCTGCGCAACAAGGCCGTCAAGTCCTCGCTCAAGACCGCTATCCGCAAGGCCCGTGAGGCTGTCGCCGCCGGTGACGTCGAGAAGGCCAACGTGGCCACTCGCGACGCCTCCCGCGCGCTCGACAAGGCCGTCTCGAAGGGTGTCATCCACAAGAACGCCGCCGCCAACAAGAAGTCGGCGCTGGCCTCCAAGGTTGCCTCCCTCCAGGGCTGAGCTTCTCTGATGTGATCGCCGGAACGGATCAGCGGGCCCTCTCTCCCGCCCCTGCCCGGCCCCCGCGCCGCACACCGAACCTGCGTTCGCCACGCGGGTGCGGCGCACCAAGCGCGAACCGAAGGCCCCGGCCCCGCTCTCCCCAGAGCGGGACCGGGGCCTTCGGCGTACCCCGTCGGCTTACCCCGTCCCGTCTGCCCGGCGGCCGGGGGCGGTGCGGGCGGACTGCGCACCTGGCTTCTTACGCCCTGACCGCCCTGACCGCACCGGCGTGCTCCGGCTGCCGCCCAGGCCGTACACGACCGCATCGGCGCGCCCCGGCTACCGGCCTGACCGCGCCGCCCGCGCCACCGCGACCACGGCCTTCTCCAACGCGTACTCCGGATCGTCGCCGCCGCCCTTGACGCCCGCGTCCGCATCCGCGACCGCCAGCAGCGCCATGGCCACTCCGTCCGGCGTCCAGCCACGCATCTGCTGACGCACCCGGTCGATCTTCCACGGCGGCATGCCCAGCTCACGGGCGAGGTCCGCGGGACGCCCCCCGCGCGCCGAGGACAGCTTTCCGATCGCCCTCACCCCCTGGGCCAACGCACTGGTGATCAGCACGGGCGCCACACCCGTCGACAGCGACCAGCGCAGCGCCTCCAGCGCCTCTGCGGCCCGCCCCTCCACAGCGCGGTCGGCGACGGTGAAACTCGACGCCTCGGCGCGGCCCGTGTAGTAGCGGGCGACCACCGCCTCGTCGATCGTTCCCTCGACATCCGCGACGAGCTGCGAGACCGCACTCGCCAGCTCCCGCAGATCACTGCCGATGGAGTCGACCAGCGCCTGGCACGCCTCGGGGGTAGCCGAGCGCCCCAGCGCCCGGAACTCCGACCGTACGAACGAGAGCCGCTCGGCCGGCTTGGTCGTCTTCGGGCACGCGACCTCCCGCGCCCCGGCCTTGCGCGCCGCGTCCAGCAGCCCCTTGCCCTTCGCGCCGCCCGCGTGCAGCAGAACGAGGGTGATCTCCTCGACCGGATCGCCGAGGTACGCCTTGACGTCCTTGATCGTGTCGGCGGAGAGGTCCTGGGCATTGCGCACGATCACCACCTTGCGCTCGGCGAAGAGCGACGGGCTCGTCAGCTCCGCGAGGGTGCCGGGCTGGAGCTGGTCCGAGGTGAGATCGCGGACGTCCGTGTCGGGGTCGGAGGCGCGGGCCGCCGCCACCACCTGTTGCACAGCGCGGTCGAGGAGCAGGTCCTCCTGTCCCACGGCGAGCGTGAGGGGGGCGAGCGGGTCGTCGGTGGAATTCCTTCTGGTGGCCATCGCCGTCCAGCATCCCACGCACCACCGACAGCCCGCCGGACTCCCTGACCGCCTCGTACGGACAGCCGACGCGAGCGGACAGCCGACGCGAGCGGAAGGCCGGCGCGAGCGGAAGCCGCCGCACGCTGGGAGCCTCCTCGTGCGGGACCGCACAGCGTTCCTCTTTCCTCGTGCGGGAGGATGGGCAGGTGAGCGATGTGAGACATGTGCTGGTGCTGCCCGACCGCGATGCCGCGGAAGAGGTGGCCGGAGAGCTCGGCGACCGTTTCGGGGTCACCGAGGAGCCCCAGCTCATACGCGATGCCCTGGCGGGCGAGGACGATGCCGAGGACGCCCAGTGGCTGGTGGTCGTGGAGGATCCGTCGGGGCGGCTGGACTCCTCGGCGCTCGACGCGTTCGCCGGCGAGTACGAGGGCTGGCTCGAAGCGCCTTAGAGAGAGCAACAGCCGCGTGTACCACGCGTTCAGGCAGCCCTTCCGGGGCGTCGTCGGCCTCGCGCCTGAGCGCCTGAGCGGCCGAACCGGCCGAACCGGCCGAACGGCCGCAGGAGCTGAGCGGCTGAGATCACGTCGTGGAGGGGGCGCGGCCTGTCCTCTTGTGCGCTCAGCCCTTGGGGACGATCTGGATGTCCATGTCGATGGAGATGCTGGAGCCGACAACAGCGATGCCGCGTGCCAGCATGGTCTGCCAGGTGAGGGTGAAGTCCTCGCGGTGCAGTTCCGTGGTGGCCCGGCAGGCGGCGCGGGCCTCGCCCTCCAGCCCACTGCCCAGGCCCAGGTACTGGGTGTCCAGCGTGACCGTACGGCTGACGCCGTGCAGCGTGAGCGCGCCGGTCACACCCCAGCGGATCCCGCCGCGGTGGACGAAGCGGTCACTGTAGAACTCCAGAGTCGGAAAACGCCCGACGTCGAGGAAGTCACTGGAGCGCAGATGGTCGTCGCGCATCTGGACATTGGTGTCGATCGACGCGGCGTCGATGATCACGTGCATCGCCGAGTCCTCCATGCGATCGGCGATCCGGACGGCACCGGCGAAGGTGTTGAACCGGCCATGGATGCGCGCCATGCCGATGTGCCGGGCCGTGAAGCCGATCTGTGAGTGCGTCGGATCGACCTCCCACTCGCCCGGATCGGGCAGCTGCGGGGGCGCGGACAGTTGCAGGGTCACATCGCCGAGGTTCGCGTGGCCGCCCTCGACAACCATGGCGGTGCCGTGGAACGGAGTGAAACCCTCCGCCGTGACGGCCAGCCGGTACTCGCCGGCCGGAACGGTGGCGAGGACGTTGCCGTGCGGGTCCGTCTCACCACCGACCACCTTGCGGCCCGCCCCGTCCGTGACCACGAACTCGGCCTGCCGCACGATCTCGTTGACGGCGTCGAGCACACGGCAGCTGAGCATGCCTGCGGTGCGCGGCACCTCAAGTCCCGTAAGGGCGTTGCCGTGCGCGGCAACCGTCGCTCTCCTGCTTCCCAGCAAACGGCCGAACATCTTCCACCTACCCCGGGGCGATTCACTGTGGGGCCTGGCGGCTGGACGTCCTCGTCGGAGCAGCGGCCCACCGACGATCATCCATTCGATCACCCTTGTGGCGTTCGAGGCAAACAGAGCAGCTCGCAGGGGGTTGAGACGAGGTGTTACCGAAGGTCCGAATTCACCGGTCCGCTCGCATACGTCACATCGGCGGAGCTGCGCGTCCCCCATACGAGCCGTGCTCATGACCGGCCCACCGCCCGCAGCCCCGGCCCGGCACCCATCACAGCGATCGCGCCGTCGGTGTCCGTGCGGAGCACGACCGCTCCCTCGGCGCTGAGCGCGTCGACGGTACGCGCGGCCGGGTGACCGTATGGGTTGTCCCTGCCCACGCTCACCAGGGCGAGTCTCGGGTGCGCGCTGCGCAGCAGCGCGGGGTCCTGGTGGGCGGAGCCGTGGTGGGCGACCTTGAGAACGTCCACCCGCGGCAGCGCCGGATATCTGCGCAACAGCCCTTGTTGAGCGGGAGGTTCGAGGTCGCCCAGAAGCAACAGGGTCAGCCCACCGGTCCGGACGTACAGGGTGACACTGGCATCGTTCGGCTCCTGCGGTACGGGCCCCGCCCCAAGGGCCGCCGGCGCACCGCCCGCCCCTGCGCCTCCCGTCCCAGCGCCTCCTGCTCCTGCTCCTGCTCCTGCGCCTGCGCCGCCTGCCCCAGCGCCTCCGGCTCCTGTGCCTCCCACCCCTGCGCCGCCCGTCGGCCAGAGGATCCGCCAGTCCAGCGGGCCGATCCGTCGGTGTTCACCAGGGAGGGCCCGCACCAGGGGAACACCTCTCGCGGCGGCTGTCCTCCGTACGAACGCGACCTGATCAGGCGGTTCGTCCAGGATCGTTGTCTGGATCGCCCCCACCGCTCTGCCGCGCAGCACACCGGGCAACCCCTGTACGTGATCCGCGTGGAAGTGCGTGAGCACGAGGAGCGGCACCTCGCTGATGCCCAGGTCCCGCAGGCACCGGTCGGCGAGCCGGGGATCGGGACCGGTGTCGACCACCACACCCGCGCCGTCCCCCGCGGCCAGCACAAGAGCGTCGCCCTGACCCACGTCACACATCGCGAACGCCCAGCCAGGCGGCGGCCATCCGGTCAGCACCCGGGTGAGCGGCACCGGCCGGAGCACTGCGAGGATCAGCAGCAGCACGGCGGCCGAACAGACCCAGGGGTGGCGCGCGATGCGGCGGGCGAGCAGCACGACCAGAGCTGTCAGCACCGTGAGGAGCAGCGCGCCCTTCCCGCCGCCGGGCCAGTCGGTCTCCGCCCCCGGCAGGGCCGCCCCGGTACGGGCCACCGAGGCGATCCATCCCGTCGGCCAGCCTGCGACCCGGGCGAACAGTTCCGCCACCGGCATGGCCACCGGCGCCAGGGCGAGCGCGCCGAATCCGAGCACCGTGGCCGGTGCCACCGCGAACTCGGCCAGCAGATTGCACGGGATCGCCACCAGGCTGACCCGGGACGCCAGCAGCACGATGACCGGTGCGCACACCGCCTGCGCCGCGGCGGCCGCGGCCAGCGCCTCGGCGAGCCGGGGCGGTACCCGGCGCCGTTGCAGCGCGTCACTCCACTTCGGTGCGATGGTGAGCAGGGCGCCGGTGGCCAGTACGGACAGGACGAAGCCGTAACTGCGCGCCATCCACGGGTCGTACAGCACCAGCAGCAGCACGGCGGTGGCCAGTGCCGGAATCAGTGATCTGCGGCGCCCCGTGCCGATGGCGAGCAGGGTGATCAGTCCGCAGGCCGCGGACCGCAGCACGCTCGGCTCGGGCCGGCAGACGATGACGAACGCGACTGTCAGCCCGCCGCCGAGCAACGCTGTCATCCGCAACGGAATCCCCAACCGGGCTGCCAGACCGCGGCGTTCGACGCGCGACGCCGTGCCCGGCGGTCCGATCAGGAGGACGAGCAGGATCGCCAGGTTGGCACCGGAGACCGCCATCAGGTGGGTGAGGTCGGTTGTCCGGAAGGCGTCGTGCAGTTCGGTGGTGACCCGCGAGGTGTCACCGATCACCAAGCCCGGCAGGAGCGCCCGCGCATCGGGATCGAGCGGCTCGGTCGCCTGCCTCAGGCCACCCCGCAGAGCACCCGCTGCGCGCTGGGGAAGGGAAGGGAGGCCGATGACGCGGGGCGGACCGTTGCCCTCGGACCGGAGCACGGCGGCATGGCGCTCCCCGTCGTGCAGCGGTGGCGCCAGTCGGCCGCCGACATGCAGGTGCGTCGACGGGAGCAACCCCTGCCACTGGGCCATCGACCCGCCGGGCGAGACGATCAGCAACACCGGCGTGCGCAGCCGGAGCGCCTCGCCGTGGGGCCTGGTGAACCGCGTGATCTCGGCGTCCATGAGGAGCGAAGCGGGCGTGCTGTGGTCGCCCCGTACCCGGGGCCGGGTCTGCCGGGCGTCGGACGTCACCGTCAGCTCCGCCTCGACCCTCTCGTACTGTCGGGCCGACTCATGGATCGGCCCCTGCCGGACGTCCGCACCATGCATTCCGGCCGATGCGGCGCCGGCCGCCGCGCAGAGCAGTGCGGCAGCAGCGGCGACGGCGGTGGTGGTGTGCGGCCACCGGTTGCGTACCGCGCTCTCGCCCTCCGCCGCACCTTCTCCGGCGTCGGCCGACCGCCTGCGCCTCGCACGGGTCGCCGACGCTCCCGACACCGCCAGGACCACCATGGCCGCGCCGGCGCAGAGCAGCACGCCCACCGCCGTCCACCGCCCCGGCATGCTCAGCGCCGCCGCCGCCCCGGCCCAGGCCGCCATGGCCGGCGGAACCAGCCGGAGATCGACCGGGCCTTCCTGCCGCGGGTCGGAGGCGCCCAGGCGTCGGCCCGACGCCGCATGGACGTCACGGTGGTTCATGGGCCCACCAGCGGTCGGAGATCGGCGAACCGGCGGTCACCGATCCCATTGACCTCGCGGAGTTCATCGACAGAACGGAAGCCGCCGTGCTGTGTGCGGTAGTCGATGATGTGTTGGGCCAGAACCGGGCCGACACCGGGAAGGGTGTCGAGTTGTCCGACGGTCGCACGGTTGAGGCTGACCGGTCCGGTGGCGGGGCTGCCGCCGCCCGTGACGGCTTCCCCCGTACCGTCGGCGGCAGGAGGGCCGGGTGGGGCTCCCACCACGACCTGCTCCCCGTCCATGAGCACCCGCGCCCGGTTGAGCCCGGTCAGGTCGACACCGGGCCTGGCTCCGCCCGCGGCGCGCAACGCGTCGGCGACCCGAGCGCCGGAGGGCAGTCGAAGAACGCCCGGCCTTCGCACCTTCCCGCTCACATCGACGACAATGTGCCCGGCGGGCCCCGTCACCGGCGGTGGACCCGGTGACGGATCGGGGTCTGCGGCGGCGTCCTGTACCGGGGCCGATGTCCGGGCGGGCGCGGCCTCGTTGACCGGATCCGGGACACGTACCGCATGAGGACGCGCGGACCAGAAGTGCACCGCCGCGAAGGCCGCGGCCGCGATCAGGACAACGGCCAGCGCGGCAAGGGTCTTTGGCTCCAGACCGCACCTGAGCTGCAGCCACAGGGGAATCCGCTCCCGCAGTGCCGGAACCAGCCTCTCCCACCGCGGCGATGTTCCGGAGCCGGAGACCGGAGCCGAGGCTGAGACCTGGGCTGGGGCCGGGGATGGGACCTGGGCTGGGGACGGGGCCTGGGCTGGGGACAGGGCTGGAGCCGGGGATGGGACCTGGGCCGGGGCCGAAACCGAGGATGGGGCCGATACCGGAACCGGTGCTGGGGCCGCAGCCGTAGCCATAGCCGTGGCGGGAATTGATGTCGGGGACGGGCTCGGAGCAGGCGCCTGAGCCGCGGACGCCCCCGGCATGCGCCGCGCGGCCCGCCCGTCCCCCGCACCCCGCATGAGTGCGTCCGCCCGACCGCGCGATGCCGCCGCCACGACATCAGCACGTCCGCGCGACGACCGTCTCCGTGCGGGCCGGAGACCGAGGCCGCGACCGGCGCGGCCGTCCGAGAGACGGGACCGGCCGGGGCCGCTGCCGCTTCCGTTGCTTGCGCGATGTGATCGGGGAGCCATGCCTCACGACGGTAGGCACATCCGCCCCCACCCGCTGAGCAGGCCCGATTTCGGTGGACAACCGGCCAGTTGTGGATATCTCGACCACCCTCAGGAGTGAGGTCCACGCGCAGCAGGATCCGGGCCGGGCCGGCACGACTGCGGTGTGGCGCAGCTCGTGAGAGTCACGGCCAGTGGCCCCCGGGGCATGGAGACCAAGAGGCGCGAGGGAGCCAAGAAGCGCGAAGGGATCAAAGCGCGAGGGGACCACGAAGCGCGAGGAGACCACGAAGCGCGAGGAGACCACGAAGCGCGAGGAGACCACGAAACCAGATCCGGGAGACAAAGCCGGAGCACCGGCTTCAGCGCGGCGAGACCACTGCCCCGAGCAGGCCTGGGCCGGTGTGCGCGCCGATCACCGCGCCCACCTCGCTGACATGCAGATCGACCAGCCCGGGCACCCGCTCGCGGAGCTGCTCGGCAAGCCGCTCGGCCCGCTCGGGTGCCGCCAGGTGATGCACGGCGATGTCCACCCGGCCGTCGCCCGACCGCTCCGCGACGATCTCCTCCAGGCGCGCGATCGCCTTCGAGGCGGTCCGTACCTTCTCCAGCAGCTCGATGCGTCCGCCGTCCAGCTGGAGCAGCGGCTTCACGGCGAGCGCCGATCCCAGCAGAGCCTGCGCGGCACCGATGCGACCGCCGCGGCGCAGATAGTCCAGCGTGTCGACGTAGAAGTACGCGGAGGTACCCGCTGCCCGCTTCTCCGCGGCCGCGACGGCCTCGTCCAGGCTTCCGCCGGCCTCCACCGTCTCCGCCGCCGCCAGAGCGCAGAATCCGAGAGCCATGGCGACCATTCCGGTGTCCACCACCCGCACCGGAACCGGTGCGTCCTTCGCCGCCAGCACCGCTGCGTCGTACGTACCCGAGATCTCGGCCGAGAGGTGCAGTGAGACGACGCCGGTGGCTCCGGCCCCGGCCGCCGCCCGGTACGCGGCGGCGAAGACCTCAGGACTCGGCCGGGAAGTCGTCACGGGGCGGCGCTTCTGCAGTGCCACCGCGAGGGAGCGGGCGGAGAGCTCCGTGCCGTCCTCCAGAGCCTGATCGCCAAGGACGACAGTCAGCGGCACCGCGGTGATGCCGTGCCGCTCCATCGCGTCGGGCGGCAGGTAGGCCGTGGAATCGGTGACGATCGCGACATGGCGGGACATGAGCGGGAGATTACCTGGCGCGTCCACGGCTCGGCAGTCCGACCCCGACCGAATGATCGCTCGCGAACGCTTCGGACCGCATCCTGTCACCGCTGGTCGTCGAACTGCTCAGTTCGTCGTTTCGGGCCGAGCCGCCTTCTGCCAGAGGTATTCGGTCTGCCGTCGCGGATCCCGAGCCGTGATCGCCTGCGCCGCGTCATCGGCCGCCCCCGCCCCCTGCCCTGGCTGACCGCCCTGCCTGCGGCCCCGGTCGTGCCCATGGTCCCGCAGCTGCCCCGACTCCTGTCGCTCTCCCCGGGCCCCCGGTTCCTGTCGCTCTCGGCGAACCCCGGGCTCCTGTCGCTCTCCCCCGACCGGCTCGTTCGGCTCCGTCGTCCAGTGCCGCAGCGCCCCGGCCTCCACATCGATCTGTGCGTTCAGCGCGTCCAGATCGTCGTCGGAGAACTGTTGCGCCCGGTCCCGCGCGGCCCATCGCAGCGCGTCCGCGGAGTGCGTGATCCGCTCCGTACGCTGCTTCAGGCCCGGCAGCAGCGAGGCGACCGTAACCCGGTCGGGCTCGCGCTCCAGTCTCTTCAGCTCATCGTCCAGCTGACGCCCGTGCACACTCAGCCGCTGGAACAGGCCCAGCGACTCCGAGAGCGAGGCGTCCTCGACAACTCCCCTCCGCAACGCCTCCTGCGTGGCCCGCATGGATGTACGCAGCGCGAGCCGTAGCTGCGCCAGCTCTCCGCCCACACCCGCCTGGCCGTAGCTCTTCGCCCGCAGCGTGGTGTCCTCGACGGTGCGGCGCGCCTGCGTGATCGTGCGGTCCACCCCCCGCTTCGCCACGCCGATCGCCTTGACGCTCACGTACACGCCAAGGGCGATGAAGGCGAAAAAGAGCAACCCCAGAATCAGGATCACGGCTTCCATGAGCGCCCCTCGGATGTCATTTCTGCTGCCGGGTGCCGACCTCTCCACCGTAAACGGAAAGAGCAGGTTGAGGGTTCCGAAGAAACCCCCAACCTGCCCGTAGGGGAACGCCCTCACATCGCCGTACGGTGACCAGCGCGTGCGAGCGGACCGTCACGCGGGTCGGGTCGGCACCCCTCGTGTGGGGCCGACCCGCGGCCCCACACGAGAACGACCGCGCGCCCTCACAGGAACGCCCCGCAGCGTCACACGGGACGCAGACCCGACCCGCACCTCACACCGGACCGCCCCGCAGCCCCACACCGGACCGCACCTCACACCGGACCGCCCCGCAGCCCCACACCGGACCGCACCTCACACCGGACCGCCCGCAGCCTCACGCCGGAACGATGTTGACCAGCTTCGGCGCCCGCACGATCACCTTGCGGATCCCCGCGCCGTTCAGCGCCGCGACCACGGCCGGGTCGGCCAGGGCCAGTGCTTCCAGCTCCTCGTCCGCGATCGACGGGGAGATCTCCAGGCGCGCCTTGACCTTGCCCTTGACCTGCACGACACAGGTCACGGTCTCGTCCACGACGTACGCCGGATCGGCGACCGGGAAGTCCTGGTGCACGACCGACCCGGTGTGGCCCAGTCGCCGCCACAGCTCCTCGGCGATGTGCGGCGCCAGCGGCGCCACCAGCAGCACCAGCGACTCGGCGACGCTCCGGGACAGCGGGCCGCCCGCCTTGGTCAGGTGGTTGTTCAGCTCGGTGACCTTGGCGATGGCCGTGTTGAAGCGCATCCCGGCCATGTCCTGGCCGACGCCGTCGATCGCCTTGTGCAGCGCCCGCAGCGTCTCCTCGCCCGGCTCCGCGTCGACAACGGTGACCTCACCGGTCTCCTCGTCCACGACATTGCGCCACAGCCGCTGCAGCAGCCGGTACTGGCCGACCACAGCACGCGTGTCCCACGGCCGTGACACGTCCAGGGGGCCCATGGCCATCTCGTACAGGCGCAGCGTGTCCGCACCGTACTCGGTGCAGATCTCGTCGGGCGTGACGGCGTTCTTCAGGGACTTGCCCATCTTGCCCAGGACACGGCTGACCTTCTCGCCCTGGTAGAAGAACTTTCCGTCCCGTTCCTCGATCTCGGCCGCCGGAACCGCGACGCCGCGGCTGTCCCGGTAGACGAACGCCTGGATCATGCCCTGGTTGTACAGCTTGTGGAACGGCTCGACGGACGAGATGTGCCCCAGGTCGTACAGCACCTTGGACCAGAAGCGGGCATACAGCAGGTGCAGCACGGCGTGCTCGGCGCCGCCGACGTACAGGTCGACGCCGCCGGTCGGCTGACCCTCGCGCGGCCCCATCCAGTACTGCTCGATGGCCGGGTCCACCAGCTGCCGGTCGTTGTTCGGGTCCAGGTAGCGCAGCTCGTACCAGCAGGAGCCGGCCCAGTTGGGCATGGTGTTGGTCTCACGGCGGTACTTCTTCGGGCCGTTGCCGTCGCCCAGGTCCAGGGTGACGTTGACCCAGTCGGCGTTCCGGGAAAGCGGGGTCTCGGGCTGGGTGTCGGCGTCCTCGGGGTCGAAGGTCCGCGGCGAGTAGTCGTCGACCTCCGGCAGCTCCAGCGGCAGCATCGACTCGGGCAGCGGGTGGGCGATGCCGTCCTCGTCGTAGACGATGGGGAAGGGCTCGCCCCAGTAGCGCTGGCGGCTGAACAGCCAGTCGCGCAGCCGGAAGTTGACGGTGCCCTCGCCGACGCCGTGCGCCCGCAGCCACTCGGTGATCTTCGCCTTGGCGTCGACGACCCCCAGACCGTTCAGCGAGATCTCGTCATTGGCGGAGTTGACCAGCTTCGCCTCGTACGAGGCGAAGGCGTCGTCCCACGTCGAGGGGTCCGTGCCGCGGTCGTCCGACGGCTCGACGACACAGCGCATCGGCAGCTCGAAGGCGCGCGCGAAAGCGAAGTCGCGCGCATCGTGCGCCGGTACGGCCATGATCGCGCCGGTGCCGTAGCCCATCAGGACGTAGTCGGCGATGAAGACGGGCACCTTCTCGCCACTGACCGGGTTGGTCGCGTACGCACCGGTGAAGACACCG
Source organism: Streptomyces sp. NPDC058051 (assembly GCF_042885475.1). Classification (NCBI taxonomy): domain Bacteria; kingdom Bacillati; phylum Actinomycetota; class Actinomycetes; order Kitasatosporales; family Streptomycetaceae; genus Streptomyces; species Streptomyces sp. NPDC058051. The sequence goes on along the minus strand of NZ_JBHVRW010000005.1, from coordinate 327,414 downwards.
GTCTTGTCCTTGGCCTCGGCCTGCCGCTCGACGTCGGACTTGGCGGCGGCCAGCTTGCGGTACGCGGTGACGGCCTCGGCCGGGGACGCGTGTCCGCCGGTCCACACCGGGTGCGTGCCCTCGGGCCAGGCGGCCGGAATGATCCGCTCGACCAGCTCGTGCTCGGGCGCCAGCACCATGTAGGTGGCACCGAACAGGGTGTCCTGGCGGGTGGTGAAGACGGTGATGGCGCCTGCGCCGTCGACCGGGAAGTCGACGCGCGCACCCTCGGAACGCCCGATCCAGTTGCGCTGCTGCAGTTTGATGGCCTCGGGCCAGTCCAGCCCGTCCAGGTCCTTCAGCAGCCGGTCGGCGTAGGCGGTGATGCGCATGTTCCACTGGCGCAGCTTGGCCTTGAAGACGGGGAAGTTACCGCGCTCGGAGCGGCCGTCGGCGGTCACCTCCTCGTTCGCCAGTACCGTGCCCAGGCCGGGCGACCAGTTGACCGGCGCGTCAGAGGCGTACGCCAGGCGGTACCCGCCCAGGACGTCCGCGCGCTCGACGGCGTTCAGCGTGCTCCAGTCACGGCCGTCCGGGGTGGGACGCGAGCCGCTCTCGAACTGGGCGACCAGTTCGGCGATCGGGCGGGCCCGGTCGGCATCGGTGTCGTACCAGGAGTTGAAGATCTGCAGGAAGATCCACTGAGTCCACTTGTAGTACTCGGCCTCGATCGTGGCGAACGAGCGGCGCTTGTCGTGGCCCAGGCCCAGCCGGCGCAGCTGAGCGGTCATGTTCGCGATGTTGGTCTCGGTGGAGACCCGCGGGTGTGTGCCGGTCTGTACGGCGTACTGCTCCGCGGGCAGGCCGAAGGCGTCGAAGCCCAGGGTGTGCAGCACGTTGTGCCCGGTCATCCGCTGGTGGCGGGCGAAGACGTCGGTGGCGATGTAGCCCAGCGGATGACCGACGTGCAGGCCCGCACCCGAGGGGTACGGGAACATGTCCATGATGAACTTCTTCGGCTTGGCCGCCAGTGCCGGATCACCTGCCAGGTCACCGGTCGGGTTCGGCGCCTCGTACGTGCCGTCGGCGTCCCAGAAGTCCTGCCAGCGTGCCTCGATGTCGGCGGCCATCGCCGCCGTGTAGCGGTGCGGCGCAGCCGCCTCGGCTGCGGAATTCGTCTCGCTCATGGTCCTCAAAGCTCCATCGATCGTCATCTGCCGGCGCCCATGTCTACGGACACGCGTCTACGGAAACGAAAAATCCCCTCGCACAGGAGGGGACGCCGCGCCGATTCCGACCAGGCATTCTCACCGGTCGGGGCTGATCAGCGCGGCTCGCTAAGCAGAAGGCGTACGGCACGCATGGCGTCAGGGTACCGCACAGGCTCGGAGCCGGGCCGGGCACGGCCGCTCCGTGGACGGGGGCAGCGGGGTCGGCCGCACGACGGACCTCCGGAAGGCCGGGTTCACTGTCGGCCACCGGACCGAAGGCTCTGGGCCCAGCCGCGATTGACGTCCATACGCGAGAAGCGGGTCACCCTGTGAGGATGACCCGCTTCTCGCTCTTCCTTGTGGAGCTAAGGAGAATTGAACTCCTGACCTCCTGCATGCCATGCAGGCGCTCTACCAACTGAGCTATAGCCCCGTGCTGTGTGCCGCCCGGTCCCCCTGGCGACATCGAGAACATTACCGGTGACCCTGCCACTCCACCAAATCGTTTCGCGTCCGCTCCGCCTTGACCGGTCGCGCGGCGTCTCTGCCGCGTGGTGACGAGGGGGTCACGCGGTGGCGAAGGAGTAGAAGCGCTTGAGCGTGCAGTGCTCCTCCAGCAGCCGCCCGTAGATCGGCTCCCCCTCCAGTTCCCGGTAGGTCTCGATCGGGTCGCCCTTTATGATCAGCGCCCGCGCACACTCCTCGCACCAGTACTGGTAATCCGGATTGATCGGATCCATGTCCCTGACGATGGGCGTACCACTGCCGCACCAGTCGCACTTACGCCTGTGTGCACCCATGGGTCAGCTCCGGCTCAGGCCGCGGGCGGTACACGCATCAAGGACTCCGCCGTTCGCGCCGAGCACATGGACCGGATGGGACGGATCGTCGGCGGGGCGACCGGCACGGGCGCCGCGTCCGGGAACAAGGAGCAGGTCCGGGACCTCGTGGCGGCTCGCAGGCATCGCGCGCTCCCTCCCGTTCGGTCCGTCGCCCCCTCCGGCGATCCGATTCTGCCATGACCCCGCAAGGGGGGAAGCCCGCCCGACAACCGGTCGGTCACCGACGCCGCACGAGACCCGTCGACGCACCCGCGACAGCGGCCACCGATAGTGCGAGACAACATGCCCACAAGGCATGCGCCGAGCCCTGCGTCCCCGACGCGTCAAGGCGGTTGAGATAGAGCGTGCCGAATACCGAGACGCCGATCAGCTGGCCGAGTTGGGTGACGGTCACCAGTACGCCGCTCGCATCAGCCGCGTCTTCCGGACGTACGTTCGCCAACGCCCCCGTAAGGGTGGGACTGAAGCCCAGCGCCATGCCGCCGCCCACGACCGCGGAAGCGGCATAGAACCAGACTCCGCCGTCGCCGCCGTCCCGCATCAACAGCCCCACGGCCACGGAGCCGACGGCCGCCAGGACGAACCCACCCGGCACCAGGGCGGCTTGGAGCCGCCCGGGCCACCGCCGCCAGGTCAGGCCGACCACACCGAACACCAGCGCGGTCGGTGCGAACATCAGCCCCCCGCGCAGCGCCGAGTAGCCCAGACCCCCCTGGACGTGCAGCGTCATCGCGAAGAGGAAGCCCGCGTTGACCGCCATCACCAGAAGAATGCGCAGCGCCGCCATCGCGATACCGGGAACGCGAAGCACCCTGGGCGCGATCAGCGGCGCACCACCGCGCGCGGCCAGCCGTGACTCGTACCCGACGAAACCGGCGAAGAACCCCACGGAGGCGATCAGGCAGACCCAGGACCAGACCGGCCAGCCCAACTCCTGCCCGAGCACCAGGGGGACGGTGAGCAGTGTGACGGCGGCGGCCAGCAGCACCAGTCCGGGCAGATCGAGCCCGCGGGCCCGCGCCTGGACCCTGGCGGTTCCTGTGCGCGGTTCGCCGGGCAGCACGCGGAGGCCGAGCACCAGCAGAACCAACCCGATCGGCACGTTCACCAGGAAGACCGGCCGCCAGCCCGTGCCGAACAGATCGGCGCTGACCAGCACGCCGCCGACCACCTGCCCGGCGACCGCGCCGATGGCGAGCACCGCACTGTAGGCACCGAGCGCCCGCATCCGTGCCTCGCCGACGAAATGGCGCTGGATGAGGCTGAGTACCTGCGGAATCATCACCGCCGCACCCGCCCCCTGGATCAGCCGGAAGGCGATCAACTGGCCTGTTCCGGCGGCCAGACCGCAGGCCAGCGAGGCGGCGGTGAAGACGGCGAGTCCGGCCAGGTGCGCCCGGCGGTGCCCGAGCAGGCCGCCGAGCCTGGCGCCGATGACGAGCAGCACGGCGTACGTGACGGTGTAGCCGGCCACGACGAGCTGCAGCCCCGCTCCGGAAGCGCCGAATTCGCTCCGGATCGTCGGGGCGGCGACGTTGACGATGAAGACATCGATCAACGCCATGAACTGAGCCGCGAGCACCAGGGCGAGCACGCGTCCGGGGTGTTTGTCAGTGGTGGCGTCTTTACTGGTTTCGGAACGTGGAGTCGCCTCTGAGGTCGTCGTCATGGCACCGAGCCTGGTCCCGGTCGCATACGGGTAACGAGAGCCCGCTGATGCTGGTACTGACACCACCTGGCAACTCCCCGGCGGAGCACCGACGATGGGGGTGTGGCAATGGTGACGGCACATCGGCAGGATCAGCACCGGCGGCGTCCGGAGCTCGCGGCCTTTCTGCGCAACCGCCGGGCGCGGGTGACACCCGCCGATGTGGGTATGGCGCCCGGACTGCGCCGTCGCACCCCGGGCCTTCGCCGCGAGGAGGTGGCACAGCTCTCCGGTGTCGGTGTCACCTGGTACACCTGGCTGGAACAAGGCCGTCCGATCAACGCGTCACCGCAGGTCCTGGATGCCGTGGCCCGCACCCTCCGGCTGGACGCCCCGGAACGCGAACACCTCTACCACCTGGCCGAGGTGGCCTGCGTCCCGGGCCGGCAGGCAGACGCGATAGAGGTGGGGCCCGAGATCCAGGGCATCATCGACGCGCTCGATCCGCACCCCGCCGTGGTCTACAACGCGCGGTACGACGTCCTGGCCACCAATCCCGCCTATCGCGACCTGTTCGGCTTTCTCGAAATGGCGGGGACAGGCATACGCAACGCGCTGTGGACGCTGTTCACGGTGGACGAGGACGCCTGCCCCATCGTCCACCGGGACCAGGAATTACCGATCATGGTGGCCACGCTCCGGGGCGCCTACGGGCGTCATACGGGCGAGCCCGCCTGGGAGTCGTTTGTCGAACGGCTCTCGGCCGCCAGCCCGTACTTCGCCGAGCTGTGGCTCAGCGGCGATGTCGCCCCGCCGGGACCTCGGGTGAAGACCTTCCGGCACCGCGCGGCGACCGCCGAGATACGGATGACCTCGGTGTCGCTGTCGGTCAACGGCCTGCCGGAGTGCCGGATCGTGGCCTACACCCCCGCCGACGAGGAGAGCGCGCAACAGGTGGCGGCGCTGCGGCAACGCCGCAAGGCATGACCCGTGGCGGCGCTGCTGCAACGCCGCAAGGCATGACCCGTGGCGGCGCTGCTGCAACGCCGCAAGGCGTGACCGGGGGAGGCGCTGCGGCAACGCCGCGAGGCGTGACCGGACGCACGGTCAGAGGACGGTCTGCCAGGCGAAACCGAAGGCCCAACCGTCGCAGGGAGCGACCCAATTGTCGGAGGGAAAGAAAAGATCCCATCCCTTGAGGGGGACGGGATCTTGATTGTGGAGCTAAGGAGAATTGAACTCCTGACCTCCTGCATGCCATGCAGGCGCTCTACCAACTGAGCTATAGCCCCGCTGTTCGCTGTGTTTCCCTGCGTTTCCGCGCTGCGAACAAGAAGAACTTTAGCCTGTGACCAGCCCGAAAGTGAAATCCGGCCGACGGCGCCCAAGCGGGCCTTCGCCCACCGTGCGGGCCCGCGCCACCGGCAGGCGCCGGCACTCCGGACGTCGGCGCTCCGGGTGCCCTCTACGTGTCGTCGCCGAGCACCGGCTCCGGCAGAGTGCCGGCGTTGTGCTCCAGCAGGCGCCAGCCCCGCGCCCCCTCGCCCAGCACCGACCAGCAGCAGTTGGTGAGCCCACCGAGGCTTTCCCAGTGGTGCGACTCCAGGCCCAGCAGCCGGCCGATGGTGGTGCGGATGGTGCCGCCGTGGCTGACCACGACGAGCGTGCCCCTGTCGGGCAGCTTCTCGGCGTGTCCCAGTACGACCGGGGCGGCCCGGTCGGCGACCTCGGTCTCCAACTCACCGCCGCCGCGGCGCACGGGCTCGCCGCGCTTCCACGCGGCGTACTGCTCGCCGTACTGCTCGACGATCTCCTCGTGGGTGAGCCCCTGCCACGCGCCCGCGTAGGTCTCGCGCAGTCCCGCGTCGAGCGCCACTTCGAGGCCGGTGATCGCGGCGAGCTCGGCGGCGGTGTCCGCCGCCCGCTGCAGATCGGAGGCCACGATCGCGTGCGGCCTCAGCGATGCGAGCAGCCGGGCAGCCCGCTGGGCCTGCCCGACACCGGCTTCGGTGAGCGCGATGTCCGTGGAGCCCTGGAACCGGCGCTCCAGATTCCACGCCGTCTGGCCGTGCCGCCAGAGAACGATCTTGCGGCCTCTGCCGCCTCTGCTGCCGTTCAGCTCTGCTCACCTTCCGTGCTGCCGGTGAGCTCGGCGTGCTCCGCGGCCTTGCCCCGGGTCTTGACGGCGTCCTCGGGGAGCGCGATCTCGGGGCAGTCCTTCCAGAGGCGCTCCAGCGCGTAGAAGATCCGCTCCTCGCTGTGCTGGACGTGGATGACGATGTCGACGTAGTCGAGGAGGATCCAGCGCGCGTCGCGGTCGCCCTCACGGCGGACCGGCTTGGCGCCGAGCTCCTTCTGAAGCCGTTCCTCGATCTCGTCGACGATCGACTTGACCTGGCGGTCGTTGGGGGCCGAAGCCAGCAGGAAGGCGTCTGTGATCGACAGCACGTCGCTGACGTCGTACGCGATGATGTCGTGTGCGAGCCGGTCGGCGGCCGCCTGAGCGGCGGCGTTGATGAGCTCGATGGAGCGGTCCGTGGCGGTCACAAGCAGGCTTTCGTCGGCGGTCAGATCGACCTCTAGGGTCTCACGGACCGCCGACAGCCCACGCAGCGAACGTTCGACGGTCGAATCGGCGTCATTCGAGTGACACGGCCGCGGTCATTTGATCTTGTAGTTCTGGCCGATCACGACGGTCACATCCGCGTTCGCGGCAGGCTTGCCCTGCTTCAGTGCGCTCGTCGGCAGGCCGAGGGTCTTGGCGACCTGTGTCGCCTTCTCCTTGTCCGCCGCACTCTTGTAGACGACCTCGGACAGGGGCACGGCCTCGGCCGTTCCACCGCTGACGAAGGCATAGCCGCCGTTGACCAGCTTGATCCGGGCGGACTCCGTGCCGTCCGTGTCGCCGGTGGCGTTCTTGATCCCGACCCGTACCGCCGCGTCGGCGTCGGGTGCCTTCACCGTGCCGCCGAGGATGTCCTTGACGACGTTCTCGGTGGCAGCTTCGGAGAGGGTGCCGTCGGCCTGCACGGCCAGCAGCGCCGTCTTGTAGTCGCCGCCCTTGGCGTGCTGCGCGAGCTTCGCCAGCGAGGCACCGAGGTCCTTCTCGGGGAGCGACGGGTCGAGGATCTGCGCCAGCGTCTGCACGGTGACCGTGGCCGCCTTCGGGTCGTCCGACACCTTCCGCAGAACGCCTCGCATGACGGTCCCGAACCGCGTGAGCTGCTTCGTCTCAGCCTCGCCGGGTGCCCGGTAGGTGGCGTAGGCGACGGCCATCTGGCCGCTCAGGGTCTGCGCCTCGCCCTTCTTCACGAGGGGGGCCTCGCCCTTCTTCGCGCCGGGCACATCGGTGTCGGTGTCGACGTCGATGTTGCCGACCAGATCGACGAGGGTCTCCAGGTAAGGGGTGTCCAGCCGCCAGGTGCCGCTTATCTTGGTGCCGAGCAGCGAGTCGATGGACTCGCGGGTGCCGGTGGTGCCGTCGTCCTCGACGGACTTGCCGAGGGTGGTCGTGACGCCCTCGTCGTCGGAGACGGCGAGCGCGTTGGGGAGCAGGACCGTGGTCCCCTGTTTGGTCGTCACGTTGTCGACGAGCAGCGCCGTGGAGGTGCCGCCGTTCTTGGTGTTGTGCAGATGGACCACGATGACGTCCCGCTCCTGCGGGCCCGCCGATGCGGTGTTGTCCTTCTCCGAACCGGAGAGGCCAGGGATCTTTCCGGCGGACCAGAGGTAGCCGGCACCGCCGACCACGACCAGGACCACCACGACTATCAGCGCGACCATGCGGTTGCGTCCGCGGCGCCGCGCCTCCTCGCGCCGCTCGCTGCGGCTCTCGGTGAACTTCAGCCAGTCGATGACGTCTTCGGAGTCCTCGTCGGGCTCCTCGATGAAGGAGAACTGCTCGGTGCGGTAGTCGCGGCCGGCTCGGCGCTGCCCGGGGACGGCCGGTTCCGGCTCCGCCTCGAAGCCGGGCTCGGATTCCTGCCGGGCCGGGGCGGGTACGGGGGCGGGGGCGGGCGCGGACGGATGCGCGGCGGCCTGCTGCGGAATGTTCCACTGCTGGGTGGTTTCGACCACGGCGGGCTGCTGGCCGGTGTCGTAGCCGTAACCGTCGTAGCCGCCGTACGCCTGCTGCCCAGGCTGTTGCGGTTGCTGAGGCGGTTGCGCCGACGAGGGTTGCTGTGAGCTGTACGGGTCGTACGTCTGCTGCGGCTGCTGCTGCTGCGGCGGCTGGGCGTACGGGTCGTACCCGTAGCCCTGTTCCGCCTGAGGCGGCTGCTGCGGCTGCTGGGGCTGCTGGGGCGCGTACGGGTCGTACGGCTGCTGCCCGGGCTGCTGGTACACCGGCTGCCCGTACGCGTCGTAGCCGATGATCTGCGGCTGCTGGTAGTACGGGTCGTACGGGTTCTGTCGGTCGTTCACCGGTGCCCCTCTGCGTGGCTCATTCGCCGCGGTACAGCTGGCGCTTGTCGATGTAGCGGACCACACCGTCCGGCACCAAATACCAGACCGGCTCGCCCTTGGCGACCCTCTCACGGCAATCCGTGGACGAGATCGCCAGCGCGGGCACCTCCACGAGGGAGACTCCGCCCTCCGGCAGTCCGGGATCCGTGAGCACATGCCCCGGCCGCGTCACACCGATGAAGTGGGAGAGCGAGAACAGTTCGTCGGCGTCCCGCCAGGTGAGGATCTGCGAGAGCGCGTCAGCGCCCGTGATGAAGAAGAGGTCCGCGTCACTGTGGATCGCGCGCAGATCCCGCAGTGTGTCGATGGTGTACGTCGGCCCGCTGCGGTCGATGTCGCTCCGGCTGACCGAGAACTGCGGGTTGGACGCCGTCGCGATGACCGTCATCAGATAGCGGTCCTCCGCCGGGGAAACGTGTTTGTGGCTCTTCTGCCACGGCTGCCCGGTCGGAACGAAGATCACCTCGTCGAGGTGGAACTGGGCGGCCACTTCGCTGGCCGCCACCAGGTGTCCATGATGAATCGGGTCGAACGTCCCGCCCATCACGCCGATTCGGCGCCTCTTGCGGCCGGTAGGCACTTCCTGCTCTCCCATGCGTGCAGAGCCTACTGGCACAGCTGTTCGCCTCCGCCTCAGCGGTCGCGGTTGAAGCGAGTGGTGATCCACAGCAGGAGCAGCAGCACGACGAACGCACCGCCTCCGGTGAGATACGGGCTGAGGCTTTCGTGGTTGCCACCGTGCTCGCCGCCCTCGGCGGCGAGAGTGACCAGCTGGTTCGCGGTGCTCGTGAGGCTCATCTTCGGCAGGACCTATCGATCGGGAGTCGGAAGGAAGACGTCGCGCACATCGTATGCGGGCGTCCCTGGCACGCTCACGCCGACTCAGTCGTTGTTGTCGTCGCTGCGGTATCCGCGAAGCAGGAACCAGCCGAGCAGGACGGCTCCGACGAGCGAGCCGAGCAGCACGATACGAAGCGTGTTGCCGGGCCCCTGCGCCTCGGATGCGGTGGCGAGCAGAGCAACGGTATGCGGCATGTCGGGCGTCTCCTCAGTTATCCACAGCCCCCCGCACACCGTAGCCCCAGCGCCTACGCTGGGTTGTGTCAGGGGGCGAGCGACGTCTCGTACGAACAGGGGGCCCAATTCATGACCGAACGCAGCCACGAGAGCCGCGAGAGCGTGCCGAGCAGGCAGCGCAGGCGTTTCGCGGGAATCTCGTCCCGGGCCTACGAGCACCCGGCGGACCGCTCGGCCCTGGTGGCCCTGCGCAAGCTGAGCGGTTTCGACACCGTGTTCAAGACACTGAGCGGCCTGCTGCCCGAGCGCAGCCTGCGCCTGCTCTTCCTCTCCGACTCCGTCCGGGTGAGCGACGCGCAGTTCGCCCATCTCAACGACATGCTGCGGGACGCCTGTTACATCCTGGACCTGGAGAAGGTCCCGCCGATGTACGTCAACCAGGACCCGCAGCCCAATGCCATGTGCATCGGTCTCGACGAGCCGATCATCGTGGTGACGACGGGCCTGGTGGAGCTGCTCGACGAGGAGGAGATGCGGGCCGTCGTCGGCCACGAGGTGGGACACGCCCTCTCCGGTCATGCCGTGTACCGCACGATTCTGCTGTTCCTCACCAGTATCGCGTTGAAGGTCGCCTGGATCCCGCTCGGCAATGTCGCGATCATGGCGATCGTGACGGCACTGCGCGAGTGGTTCCGCAAGTCGGAGTTGTCGGCCGACCGGGCGGGACTGCTGGTCGGACAGGACCTGCAGGCTTCGATGCGCGGCCTGATGAAGATCGCGGGCGGCAATCATCTGCACGAGATGAATGTGGATGCCTTCCTCGCCCAGGCCGACGAGTACGAGAAGGGCGGCGATCTCCGCGACTCGGTGCTCAAGATCCTCAATCTGCTGCCCCGCTCGCACCCCTTCACCACGGTGCGCGCGGCCGAGCTGAAGAAGTGGTCCGAGACCCGCGACTACCAGCGGATCATGGACGGCCACTACCCGCGGCGCGACGAGGACAAGGACACCTCGGTGACGGACTCCCTCCGGGAGTCCGCGTCGCACTACGCGGACGCGGTGCGCACCAGCAAGGATCCGCTGATGAAGCTGGTCGGCGACATAGCCGGCGGCGCCGGGGATCTGGGCGGCAGGCTCCGCGACAAGTTCACCGGTCAAGGAGGCGGCGGCGCAGCGGGCCGGAACAGCGCCAAGGACGGCCCGGCGGGCTCTACGACGTCCCAGGAGCCCCAGGAGCCCCAGAGTCCTGATGAGCCGGGCGCTACGGGGAGCTGACCGCCAGCGTTCCGCAGAGCGCCGCCGTGGGCCGGCCCGTCGCGTACGGGTCGGTGCCCACGGGGACGCCGGAGACAGCGTGCTGCCCGGCGAGCAGCGGCCGCAGCGCACCGCTGCTGTCCGTCGGACACGACTGCGGTCCGGCCAGTACGTAACTGGTGCGCAGCTCCAGGCGGTGCAGCCGCAGGTCTTCCCGGTCGAAGCGGAAGTGCAGCTCGCGCCGCACGGTGAAGAGGGAGGCGCCGCCTGCGCGTTGCGGCCCGGATGCGGCCGGGCGGAGCGTGTAGGTGAAGGTGTGGTCCGAGGTCACCTCCAGGGTGTCGGACCCCGCCTCGGCATAGCTCAGGGTGCCCCGGACCCGTATGTCCGGAGCGGCCAGGGCCACCTTCGCCGCGTCGAATCGCACCAGCCAGCCGGTCGCGGCATGCCGGCCGTCGTCGGCCGGCCGGCTCATGCTGCGGTCGAACTGAGCCGTCTGGTCCGGGTCGAGCAGCCGTTCGACCGGGCGCACCGCGTTCCCGGTGAGGACGTCGGGGTCGAGCGAGGATGCCACCAGGTAGTCCTTGACCGTGTTCAGGGCCGCCTCCACCTGGCTGTCCGAGAAGTTGTCCGTCGCCCGGACCGCGGGCAGATTGATGCCTGCTGCACCCGTTTCGGACTGGGCGGCGGGGCTCTTCGCGAGAAGGCCGGCGGCGGTCCCGCCGGGCACGGCACCCCGGGGTGCCAGGGGTACAACGGTCGAACTCAGAGGTTCGACCTTTCTGCCGACGGGCGCCTGGTAGGGGTGGCGGAAGCCCATGTACACGGCTGTTCCGAAAGCCAGGGCTATCAGGATCACCAGGGCGACGGCGGCCTTGGAGCCGGCCCGGAAGCCCCGGGCCGGGAGGCTCCGTACGGCCCGGGCGTGATCTTCCATGCGCTCCTCGGCGGAGAATTCCTTCAACCGTGCAGCGCGCACGAACGACTCGTCGAAGACGAGTGATCGGTACTCGTCGTCACCGCCGCCCGGGGTGCTCTCGGGCGGACCTTCAGGTGGTTCTCCGCGGTCTGCCATGACTTCTCCCGACTCCACGTCACCGGCCGGGGCCGAAACGCTTCGCTCTGCGTCGGCCGTACGGCCTCGGACAGGGCCTGTCCGTCATGAGTTCGTATGACGTCGAATGACTGCGCATGTACGGACGAGTGAGAAGCCGCCTCGTAGAGAGGCGTCACATCTTCAGGGTAGGTCGATTACGACCGGGGTAAACGCTCAGCCGCGAGAGAACCGTCTCCGAATTGCCCCGCACACCGCCGACCGCCTTCAGGAAGGGCGCGGAGACCGGAACGGAAGCGGATATGTCAGGCGCACCGGACCGGTCGTCCCACCCCACGCGCCGGACGGGCTGTCTCAGCCCACGCGGGGGACCGCTGAGACCGTGGGCCGCAGGTAGCCGTCCGGGGCCGACGGGACGGCGCTGGGGACACGGCGGGGAACGCTGTCCACACCGGTGGTGGCGGGCGGCGGGACGGGGTCCTGGCGGCTGCCCGAGGTATTGCGGTAAACGGCGCTGAATGCGAGCGCGATCATTCCGATGCCCATCAGCACGGCGAGCAGCCAGGCCACCGGCCGGTGCCAGCGCGCCGCACCTCGGTAGGGGCGCAGGGCGCCGCCGTGTCGCCCGTAGGGGCCGCTGTCGTACGCGTCGTCGTCATCAGGGTCCAGCGGGTCGCCATAGGCGTTCCCGCGGGCGTATGCGCCGCCCGGTCCATATCCCTCGTCGTAGAGTTCGTCGTCCGGCGGACCGCCGCCCGCCCTCGCCCGGGACGCCTCGGCCTCGGCACGCGCCTGTGCAGCCGCCAGCAGCCGCTCCACGGCGGTCGGCTCATGGATCTCCGCGGCCCGTACGAAGTCCTCGTCGAACACCACGGAGGCGAAGTCCTCGTCCGCGCCCCCGCGGTCGTCGTCGGGCTCCCAGCCGTCCGGGAACGGCCTGCCCCCCACGTCGTCCGGCACGGCTCCAGACTAGCCCTGCCGGGTGGTTCTGGGCAGGGAGCCCGCGAGATTCACCGAACCCGGACGGTCACCGCACGTGGCCGTCGCCCGTGACGATGTACTTCGTCGAGGTCAGCTCCGGCAGCCCCATCGGGCCCCTGGCGTGCAGCTTCTGCGTGGAGATGCCGATCTCGGCACCGAAGCCGAACTGGCCGCCGTCGGTGAAGCGCGTCGACGCGTTCACGGCCACGGTCGTGGAGTCGACCAGTTGGGTGAAGCGGCGGGCAGCGGCCTGGGAGGTGGTCACGATCGCCTCGGTGTGACCTGAGGACCAGAGCCTGATGTGGGCGACGGCGGCGTCCAGCGACTCCACGACGGCCGCGGCGATGTCGTACGAGAGGTACTCGGTCTCCCAGTCCTCCGGCGTCGCCGCCACCACGGTGGCCTTGGAACCCTCGGCGTACGCGAGGACCCGCTCGTCCCCGTGCACGGTCACCCCGGCGTCGGCCAGCGCGTCCAGTGCGCGCGGCAGGAACTCCGCGGCGATGTCCTTGTGGACCAGGAGCGTCTCGGCGGCGTTGCAGACGCTCGGGCGCTGCGCCTTGGAGTTGATCAGGATGGCGACGGCCATGTCGAGGTCGGTCTGCGCGTCCACGTACACGTGGCAGTTGCCGGTTCCGGTCTCGATGACCGGAACGGTGGATTCCTCGACGACCGTACGGATCAGCGAGGCGCCGCCGCGCGGGATGAGGACGTCGACGAGACCTCGGGCCCGCATCAGTTCCCGGACCGAGTCGCGGTTCTCGCCCGGCACCAGCTGCACCGCGTCGGCCGGAAGGCCGGAGCCGCCGACGGCGTCGCGCAGCACCCGCACGAGGGCGACATTGGACGCGTACGCGGACGACGAGCCGCGCAGCAGGACGGCGTTGCCCGACTTCAGACAGAGGGCCGCGGCGTCGACCGTCACGTTGGGCCGGGCCTCGTAGATGATCCCGACCACGCCGAGCGGCACCCGGACCTGTCGGAGGTCGATGCCGTTCGGCAGGGCCGAGCCGCGGACGACCTCGCCGATCGGGTCGGGCAGAGCCGCCACGTCCCGCACGTCGGCGGCGATGGCACGGATCCGCTCCGGGGTGAGGGTGAGCCGGTCGACGATCGACTCACTGGTCCCGGCCTCCCGGGCACGGGCGACGTCCTCGGCGTTGGCCGTGACGATCTCGCTCGTGCGCACCTCCAGCGCGTCCGCGATCGCCAGCAGCGCGTCGTCCTTCACCGCGCGCGGCAACGGCGCGATGTCGGCGGCGGCGGAGCGTGCCCGGTAGGCCGCCTGGGCGACCGGGGACATGTTGTCGTAGGGCGAGAGCGTGGTCATGCCCGCAGCGTAGTGCGCACACTGCGGGCATCCGTCACTATCCCGTGATGCGAGACAACTGCCCAGGATCCGACGCACTCAGTACGGGTGCACGCCGACCGGGGCGGCCGGGGGCGGTCCGTATCCCTCGGCCACGCGCTGGTGATACGTCTCGCGGTCGATGACCTCCAGACCGACGATCTCCCAGGGTGGAAGCCCGGCGGTGGAGCGGTGCTCTCCCCACAGCCGCAGCGCGACGGCCGCCGCGTCGTGCAGGTCACGGGCCTCTTCCCAGTAGCGGATCTCCGCGTGGTCGTTGGCGTACCTGCTGGTCAGCAGGAAGGGGTGGTCGTGCGCGAGCTGTTCGAGACCGCGTCTGATCTCCTTCAGCGGGAACTCGGCCCCCGAGACACTGAGCGTGACGTGCCAGAGTCTTGACGGGGTGCGCTCCTCCCCCGCCGCCGCGGGCTCGGGCCCCGTGGTCCGTTCGTATCCGCGGTCCACGGATCGGCTCCCGTCGAAGCCGACACCCGCTCCCACGCTGGTCAGGGCCCGGCCACCCGTTCCTCGGGGCGGCGCCCCCGGGCGCGCTCGTCTCACCGGCGGCCTCCTGTGAATGCGTTTGCTGTGCTCTGTACCCCGCTGTGTCACCGTGACAAAGTTGACCAGTCCTCGGCCGACGATGGGGCGGTTTTCGTGAAGGTCCCTGTCCCGAGGCTGGACTTTCAGCCGTTTCAGGGGCTCTGTCAGGGGTGCAGGACGACGAGATCGTCCCTGTGTACGATCTCGCGCTCATATGCCGGACCGAGTTCCCGCGCCAGGTCGCGGGTGGAACGGCCGAGCAGCTGCGGGATCTCCTTGGCGTCGAAGTTGACGAGCCCACGGGCGACGGCACGGCCTTCGAGGTCGCGCAGTTCCACCGGGTCGCCCGCGCTGAACTCACCCTCGACCGAGGCGATTCCGGCGGGCAGCAGCGAGCTGTGGCGCTCGACGACCGCCCGCACGGCTCCGTCATCGAGAGTGAGCGAGCCCTGCGGGGTGGAGGCGTGGGCGAGCCAGAGCAGCCGGTCCGCCGAGCGGCGACCGGTGCGGCGGAAGTACGTACCGGTGTCGCGCCCGGCCAGGGCGTCCGCCGCCTGACTCGTCGAGGTGAGGACGACCGGGACTCCGGCGGCCGTGGCGATCCGGGCGGCCTCGACCTTGGTGACCATGCCGCCGGTGCCGACGCCCGCTTTCCCCGCGCTGCCGATGACGACACCCGCGAGATCCTCGGGGCCGGCCACTTCCGCGATCCGTGAGGTGCCCGGGGTGCTGGGATCGCCGTCGTAGAGGCCGTCCACGTCCGAGAGCAGGACCAGCAGGTCGGCGCGGACGAGATGGGCGACGAGCGCGGCGAGCCGGTCGTTGTCGCCGAAGCGGATCTCGTCGGTGGCGACGGTGTCGTTCTCGTTGACGATCGGGAAGGCACCCATGTCCAGGAGCTGGTCGAGGGTGCGGTAGGCATTGCGGTAGTGGGCGCGGCGGCTGGTGTCGTTGCTGGTGAGCAGCACCTGGCCGACCCGTACGCCGTAACGTGCGAAGGAGGCGGTGTAGCGGGCGACGAGAAGCCCCTGCCCGACGCTGGCGGCGGCCTGCTGCCGGGCCAGGTCCTTGGGCCGGCGGTGCAGTCCGAGCGGGGCGAGCCCGGCCGCGATGGCACCGCTGGAGACGAGTACGATCTCGCGCTCCCCGCCGCTCCTCACCTTGGTGAGGACGTCCACGAGCGCGTCCACCCGGTCGGCGTCGAGGCCGCCCGCCGCGGTGGTGAGGGATGAGGAACCGACCTTGACCACGATCCTGCGGGCCTCTGCGACGCCCTGCCTGACTCCTGACACGTGCTGTTCCCGTTCCGAGGAGGCGCTGTCTTCAGGCGGTCAGGCTACGCGAGCGGCCGGGCGGGACGTCCGCCTGTTCCGAGGTGTGGGATGCGCGGGTGGTGCCCCCGCGCACCCCGTGCACCCGCGCACCCCGTGCCCGGTTCAGCGGGCCCGCAACTGCTCCCGGAAGGAGAGGCAGTCCTCGTAGCGGGGCAGGAGCCCCTGCTGCTCGGCCTCGGCGAGCGTCGGCGCCTGCTCGTCCTTGGGGGAGAGCAGCGGCTCGATGTCCTCGGGCCAGGCGATGGCGAGTTCGGGATCGAGTGGATTGATGCCGTGCTCCCTCTCGGGCGCGTACCCCTCGGAGCAGAGGTAGACCACGGTCGCGTCGTCGGTCAGGGCGAAGAAGCCGTGGCCGAGGCCCTCCGAGATGTAGACCGCGTGGTGGTTCTGGTCGTCGACACGGACGATCTCCCACTGCTTGTACGTCGGGGAGCCGACCCTGATGTCGACGATGACGTCCAGGACGGTGCCGCGTACGCACTTGACGTACTTGGCCTGGCTGGGCGGCACATCCGCGAAGTGGAGGCCGCGCAGGGTTCCCCGACGGGACACGGAGTAGTTCGCCTGGACCAGGCTGAGGTCCTGGCCGGTGGCCTCCCGGAAGTCCGCGCTGCGGAACCACTCGTGGAAGCTGCCGCGGTCGTCGGGGAACACCTTCGGCTCGTGGACCCAGGCGCCTTCGATGGACAGAGGTCGCATTCTGTTCTGCTTTCTCACTGCAAGGTGGTGTTGTGACGGCTGCTGGGCGGGGAGGCTACCTGGCCAGGGCCCGCTTGATGCGGCCTGCCACACGCCGCGCCAAAGACCTCTTCGGTGCGGACCCGGCGGACTTCTTGGCCGCCTTGGCGTCCTTGACCGCCTTGGCCGCCGCGTCGGCCGTGGTCACGGACACCGATCCGTCGAGGGCGACCGGAAGCTTGGCCCAGCGGAACGTGCCACGTCTGGCGGACGGCAGGCCGAACTCGACGCTCCAGAAGTGCCCGGTGCCCAGCCCCTCCGGAAGCGGTGCGCGGAGCACGGCTCCGGCGGCGCCCGGTGCGAGAGTCGCGGCGGATTCCGCCTGGCCGCTGCCCGACAGGGCCTTGAAGCGCAGCGCGGCGCTCTCGGTGCCGGAAGCACCGTTCATGGCGACGGGGACGGGCAGTTCGATCCTGGCGTCGTCCAGGATCACGTCCTGTGGGGTGAGGCTCTTGAGGTCCCGGTCGAACCGGCTGGTGGCAAGGTCCACGTCGAGGGAGAGATTGCCGTACGGCTCGGTCCAGTACGGCAGGACCAGCCGTCGGGGCTCGCCGCTCAGGGCACCGCGCCGACCGCTCTCGATCTCCTCGGCACGGGACGATCCGAGGCGGACCTCCTTGGTCCAGCCGCACGCGCTGATCCGGATCAGGATGTCCCAGATGCCGTCGCCGAGCGGTGCGCCGTTGGCCGCGGTCTCGGGGTTGATCGTCGCCTCGGCCCGGAGCACCAGCCGGAACGTCGTCCCGTCGTCGGAGGAGATCCGCTCGCGCGTGAAGTCGACCGGCTGGAAGAACTCCGCGGCAGTGGAGCGTTCCCGTACGACCAGGTCGACCTTGGACGCGTCGACGGTCGCGACCGTGCTGACGCCGAGACCGGCCACGGCGTCCAGGGTGCCCTGTGCCAGCGGGGGGTTCAGCAGCGCCTTGTCACCCTCGGTCCGGAACGTCATCGGTTCGTCGTCGGCCTGGTACTCGGCGGTGAAACCGACCCTGAGCACCCCACCGTCCCACGTCAGGGACTCCAGGTGGCCGGTGGGCTTGATCCCGGACTCCCAGCGGGCCAGTTCCTCGATGTCGGCGAGGCGGTCGTCCACGACGAGCGCGGCGACGATCTGCTGGGTGGGCTGCATCCCCGCCGCGACACCGGGACCGAACCGTTCGGTGACGACACCCCGGATCTCGGTGTACAGCTCCTGCCGGTAGTCCTCCGGCAACTGCAACAGACGCTTGCCGCGGAGGCGTTCGACCATCTCGTTGCGCAGCCAGCGTCGGTACATGCTGTCCCGGAGCCTGCCGGGCTCCGTGTACTGCTCGACGATGTCGAGGGCTTCCCGGAGGTTCTTGTAGTAGCCGACCGGGTCGAAGCGCTGGAAACCGGCGTTCGAGGCGTCCTCACGCTTGATGTGGTAGTAGCACAAGTAGTCGCTGAGGACCGAGACGTTGGAGGCGCGGAGGTAGGTCTCGACCACGAAGACATGGTCCTCCAGGCGCCGCCGGCCCTCGCGGAAGCGGATTCCCTTGCTCTGCAGGAATTCCTTGCGGAACATCTTGTGCGGCGTGAGGCTGTCCATGAGCGGCGCATCGGAGACGTGGGCGCGCGGGCGGTTCGTCCGGAAGAGCTCCACCGGCACCGGACGGCCCTTGCCGGCCATCTTGCCGATGATGACGTCGGCCTCGTTCGCGACGCCGTAGTTGTACATGCGCTCCAGCGCCTCGTCGCCCAGCCAGTCGTCGTTGTCGACGTACATGACGAACTCGCCCCGGGCCGCGTCGGTGCCGACGTTGCGGGGCTTTCCCGACCAGCCCGAGGACTCCTGGTGGATGACGTGCACGTTCGGGTACGCTGCGGCGATCTCGTCCAGCCGTGCCGGAGTGGCGTCGGTGGAGCCGTCGTCGACGAAGATGGCCTCGTACTCGTCGTCCGGCAGGCTCTGCCGCAGGAGCGAGGAGATGCAGTCCTCGATGTACTCACCCGGGTTGTACACCGGGATGACGACGCTGACCTTGACGGACATGCAGCTAGCCCCAAAAGTGAGGAAAGGCCCCGGCGTCTCATCGCCTCGGGAACACGTGCGCGTCAGATTATCCCAAGGCACCACCGGAGGCGGCCCGAGGTGGTTCCGGGCCGCCCCTCCCCTGCCGGTGCCTGCGACTCAGCCGGTCAGCGCCTCGATCTGGCGGCGCAGCGGCGCGTAGGCGGAGCGCGGACGGCGCAGATTGCGGGCGCGGACGAGCGAGGACCAGAAGGCGGCTTCGAGCAGCGCCTCGGGCTGTACGGCGTTCTTGCGCACCAGCAGCTCGTCGGGGACGGCCTGCGGGTCGGGCACGACGTATTCCGCGATGATCTCGTCGTACGCGTTCTTCAGCACCCTGCTGTCCGGGTCGGCACCGAAGATCAGCACGACGCCCGTGGGCTGGGTGTCGACCTCGACCACGGTCAGGTCGGGGCGGAAACGCCGCAGCACGGTCGCCACCTTGTAGACGTCGCCCGTCCAGGCATTGGTGTGCCGGTCGCGGGCGGCCTCGTCGACGCTGCGCGGCAGCATGTCGTCGAGCACGACGACGCTCGACCAGCGCGCGTGACGCTCGACGTTCATGAAGTCGCGCAGGGCGAACTCGAAAAGGTGCATGCCGTCGATGAACGACAGCTCCAGCTTGGGGTCGCCGCCGAAGACATTCAGCGGATCCTTGCGGGCCAGGGCGCGGAAGGGGTTCCGCCCGTTGCGCAGGTGCAGCAGCGGGTCCTTGCGGGCGAAGAAGTCGTCGCTGGTCGCCCGGACCAGGTGGGCGTCGCAGCTGAGCTCCGTCACCACCTTGAACGCCGGATCGACGGCGACGGACGGCACCCGGGACAGCGTCAGGCTGCGACCGTCGTTGACCCCGATCTCAAGGTAGTTCCGGGGCTTCAAGACGCGGTGCAGGTGGCGCAGAAATTCATGGCGATGCACGTGACGGTCCTTCACTGGGAATCAACGGGCTCCATTCCCAGCGAAGTTAGTCGTCCGGCGGCCGGTTCGTAAACGAAATGGCCGAGACCGACACGGAACTCACCGCATACCCGTACCTCGCGCGGGTATTCTGCCGGCCCTGCGCGGACAGCCCGCGGACAGCCCGCGGATCGCCCCGGTGCGGGGTGCGGTGCGTCACACGGCGAAGGGACGTCCGCAAACCCCGTGTACCGGAACGTCCCGACAGCACGGCGAGGTGCCGGGGCTGCGACCGGGGACGACGGGGCGGCGCTCAGCCGCGCTCCGCCCGGACCAGGGACGGGAACGCTTCGGCGAGCGCTTCCTGCCAGGGCCTTGCCGGGGCGATCCCGGCCCGGGCCCAGCGCTCATGGCCCAGCACGCTGTACGCGGGACGCGGCGCGGGGCGGACGAACGCCTCGCTGGTGGTGGGCCTCACCCGTTCGGGGTCCGCTCCCAGAAGCCGGAAAATCTCCTGGGTGAAACCGAACCATGTCGTCTCGCCACTGCTCGTCCCGTGGTACGCACCCGCCGGGGCGGTGCCGGCGAGGGCTCCGTGGCCCAGCCGCACCAGCAGGTCGGCCAGATCGACGGTCCAGGTGGGCTGACCGCGCTGGTCGTCGACGACGTCGAGGGTGTCCTTGATGCCTTCCAGCTTGATCATCGTACGGACGAAGTTGCCACCGCCCGCGCCGTACAGCCAGGCGGTACGCACGACGTAGCCGGTTTCCGGCAGGGTTTCCAGGACCGCTCGCTCACCGGCCAGCTTGGTGCGGCCGTAGGCGCTGCGCGGCCCGGTCGGCGCCCCCTCCGGGTACGGGGACGTGGCGTCCCCCGCGAAGACGTAGTCGGTCGAGACGTGCAGCAGGATCGCGCCGTACTCCGCGCAGGCCTCCGCCAGGCGCAACGGGCCCTCGCCGTTGATCCGCAGCGCCTCGCCCTCACGGGACTCCGCGTCGTCCACCGCGGTCCAGGCCGCGCAGTTGACCACCACGGCCGGCCGGTGCTCGGCCAGCGCGGCGCGCACGGCGGCCGCGTCCGTGATGTCCAGTGTCCGGTGGTCCGGACCGACCGCCGTCACGCCGTCACCGGCAAGACGTGCGAGAAGGTCCTGACCGAGCATTCCGCCCGCTCCGGTGATCAGCCAGCCGTCACTCATGTGGTTCCGTTCTCTGTCGCACCGGGCCGGCTCCGCCGGAGCCCGGTTTTGGAAGTCGGCCCAAGGAGGGACAGACCCATGCCCGCCCCGCCTCTGCCCGGGGTCAGAGCGCGGCCCGGTCCTTCAGCGGCTCCCACCAGGCGCGGTTGTCGCGATACCACTGCACGGTCTCCGCCAGGCCGGTGCGGAAGTCCTTGCGGGGCTCGTAGCCGAGCTCCTCACGGATCTTGGCGCAGTCCACCGAGTAGCGGCGGTCGTGGCCCTTGCGGTCCTCGACATAGGTGACGCTGGTGTCCCAGTCCGCCCCGCAGGCGTCGAGGAGCAGGCCGGTGAGCTCCTTGTTGGAGAGCTCCGTGCCGCCGCCGATGTTGTAGACCTCTCCGGCCCGGCCCTTCGTACGCACCAGTTCGATGCCCTGGACGTGGTCGTCGATGTGCAGCCAGTCCCGGACGTTGGCGCCGTCGCCGTACAGCGGGACCTTCTTGCCGTCCAGCAGGTTGGTGACGAACAGCGGGATGACCTTCTCGGGGAAGTGGTGGTGCCCGTAGTTGTTGGAGCAGCGGGTCACCCGCACGTCGAGGCCGTGGGTGCGGTGGTACGAGAGCGCGATCAGGTCGCTGGACGCCTTGGCCGCGGAGTACGGCGAGTTGGGCGCGAGCGGGTCGGTCTCGGGCCAGGAGCCCTCGTCGATGGAGCCGTAGACCTCGTCGGTGGAGATGTGCACGAAGGTCTTGATGCCTGCCAGGTGCGCCGCGTGGATCAGGGTGTGGGTGCCCACGACGTTCGTACCGACGAATTCGGCGCCGCCGTCGATGGAACGGTCCACGTGGGACTCTGCGGCGAAGTGCACCACCTGGTCGTGCTCCGCCATCAGCTTGGAGACCAGCTCGGCGTCGCAGATGTCGCCCTGCACGAACCTGAAACCGGGGTGGTCGCGCACCTCGTCGAGGTTGGCCGGGTTGCCCGCGTAGGTGAGCTTGTCGAGCACGGTGACGGCGATGTCGCCGGGGCCCTCGGGGCCGAGCACCGTACGGACGTAGTGCGAACCGATGAAGCCGGCGCCGCCGGTCACCAGGATGTTGATGGTCATGAGGAGATCTGCACCTTGCTGTGGTCGCCGAGTACGAGTCGGTGGGCGGAGGGGGAACGGGGCGCGGGGGTCACCTCGACGTCACGGCCGATGAGCGACGCCTCGACACGGCGGACACCGGCGATGGAGGCGCCGCGCAGAACGATGGAGTACTCGATCTCGCTGTCCTCGATCCGGCAGTCCTCCGAGATCGAGGTGAACGGTCCGACGTACGCGCCGCTGATCACCGACCCGGCACCGATGATCACGGGACCGACGATGCGGCTGCCGCTGACCTTCGCACCCGCCTCGATCCGCACCCTGCCGATGATCTCACTGGTCTCGTCGACCTCGGCCTCGTCGTGGTACGGCTCGACGGTCTCCAGGACGGTCCGGTTGACCTCCAGCATGTCGGTGACGTTGCCGGTGTCCTT
The DNA here is from genome assembly GCF_042885475.1 of Streptomyces sp. NPDC058051. Taxonomy (NCBI): domain Bacteria; kingdom Bacillati; phylum Actinomycetota; class Actinomycetes; order Kitasatosporales; family Streptomycetaceae; genus Streptomyces; species Streptomyces sp. NPDC058051. The sequence continues at coordinate 305,374 of NZ_JBHVRW010000005.1, read as the reverse complement.
CCAGTACCCGCGGATCGTGGTGGAGCGCACGTCCCGCCGCTGGTCGATCAGCCACTGGATGGCGTGGGTGATCTCCAGCTCGCCGCGCCAGGAGGGCTCGATCGCACGGACGGCCTCGTGGATGGCGGGGGTGAAGAGGTAGACACCGACGAGTGCCAGATCGCTCTTGGGCTTCTTCGGCTTCTCCTCCAGGGACGCCACCCGGCCTTCGGCGTCGAGTTCCGCGACGCCGAAGGAGGTCGGGTTCGGCACCTGGGTCAGCAGGATCTGCGCATCGGGCCGGTCCGAGCGGAACTCCTCCACCAGACCGGTGATCCCGCCGACGATGAAGTTGTCACCGAGGTACATGACGAAGTCGTCGTCCCCGAGGAAGTCACGGGCGATCAGCACCGCGTGGGCGAGGCCGAGCGGCTCGTCCTGCGGGATGTACGTGACCTCGATGCCGAGCCGGGAACCGTCGCCGACCGCCTCGCGGATCTCCTGGGCGGTGTCGCCCACGATGATGCCGACATCGGTGATCCCGGCTTCCGCGATGGCTTCCAGGCCGTAGAAGAGCACGGGCTTGTTGGCCACCGGCACCAGTTGTTTGGCGGAGGTGTGGGTGATGGGACGCAGGCGGGTGCCGGCCCCTCCGGATAGTACGAGAGCCTTCACGTGACGAGTCCCCAGAGTGAGATGTCGGTCCCGCCGCGGGAGTGCGACGTCCGAACGAATTTTACTGAGTTTCCGGGCATACCGGCCGAACAGACGATCCGGACGGTGTGGGAGCGGCCGCTACTCCGCGTTCCTCCGGGCCCTCCAGCGACGTACGTCACGGCGCATCCTGCGTGCCACACGCCGGGACAGCGAGGCCCTGGGGGCAGCGGCCTTCGGCTGTTCCAGGCGCTTGCCCTCGCGCCACTCGGGCACGGTGACTTCGTAGTCGGAGTCGGCCAGGCCGGCCGACTTGTCGCGGAAGTGCGGGTATGCGAGGTAGAGCTTGTCACCCTCGCGCGATGCGATCACATCCGGGACCGTCTTCGCCCGGAGATACAGCAGGAGATCGATCAGCTGATCCGTGCGCCCCCGCGCCACCCATGTGAGCCGCAGCCGCTCAGCCACCTTGATCAGCCGTGCCACTCCGTCGTCCCAGTAGGCGTCCATCAGCGGCGCCGCGAGTTCCATCTTGTGCCGCCGGACGTCCTCCGAATCCTTCAATAACACGGGGCCGAACTGCTGCAGCATCCCGACCGTGAAGGGGCGGACCATCAGGAAGTCCCGCTTCGGCCCGGCGGGCTCGATGCGGTGGATGAGCGCCATCATGGCGCGCATGGAATCGAAGCGCCATTCATAGCCGCCGCTCTTCGTGACGTGCTTTCCGTCGTCACGACCCACCAGGTAGTAGCACACATAGTCGGAGATCACGGATATCCCGGCACCGCGCAGATACGCCTCCATGGTGAAGAGGGCATCCTCACCGGTTTTGAGATTCTCGTCGAATCTCAAGGAGAGACGTTCCAGCAGAGCGCGCCGGAAGAGCTTCTGCGCGCTCAGCGTGTAAATGACCTTGGAGTTGTAGACGTCGACGCGTTCCTTGGTCGCCTTCCACATCGACTTCGGTGCGCCCCGGTTCACACCGACCACCTTGCCGAGGACCACATCGGTGCCGGCCCGGTCGGCCATGGTCACCATGCGCTCCAGGGCCTCGTCCCCGAAGTAGTCGTCGGCGTCCAGGAAGAACACATAGCGGCCGCGTGCCCTGTCGAGACCCACATTGCGCGGGCCACTGGGGCCGCCGGAATTCTTCTGTCTGATCACCCGGGTCGGAATCCGGGAGCGGGCTGCGAAATCCTCCAGGTACTCACCCGTGCCGTCGGTGGAGCCGTCGTCGACCGCGACAATTTCGATCCGGTCGGCGCCGAGAGTCTGCGCCTCCACCGATTCGAGACAACGGACGAGATAGGGCATCGCCTCATACGCGCCGATAACCACGGTTACGTCAGGAATTTGCGTCTCGTTCACACAAACACAAGACAGCCGGATCGCTCCGTTGGTTGTCCCGGCGCCCCGATGTCCGTGGTGACCCTCATCACAAAGGCCCGGCACGCCCCGCTGAGGGGTGTGCCGGGCCCAGCTCGATCGTGTACGGCGCGTGGCGTCAGCCGCCCACGGGCTCACCGAGGCTCTTCGCCACTCCGGTGTTGCGCGCCTCGGACTTGGCCGCGAGCGCCTTCACGGCCGCGTCGAACTGCATGAGGGACGTGGGCTCGTCCGGGCCGAGGAGGTACCGCTTCAGCTCCTGCCGGGCCTCCGCCAGCGTGTCGGTGCCGGGGTCCGTCACCGCGTCGAGCAGGGTGTCCAGCTCGGTGGCCGCGTTGGAGAGGATCACCGCGGCACGTACCGCGGTGTTCTGCCGGCGGAACTCGTCCTCGCCCAGTGCGGCGGAGTCGGCGACCGCGTACGGCTTGCCGCTCGCGATGAAGTCCGACACCACGCTGGAGATGTCCGAGACCATGGCGTCGGACTCGTTGAAACAGTCGTACAGCCGCATCTGGGAACCGGTGATGACCCGGTGCTCCCACCAGCCCTGCGCACGCCAGGCCGCGGTGTTCCACTCGTCCTTGAGCCTCGCGGTCTCGGCCTCGCGCGCGGGGTCGGCCAGCGAGTCGCGCGAGAGCTCCGCCTCGTCCCGGGCGGTACGGCCGCCGCTGGAGAGTTCGGCCAGACGTGCCTCGATACGGGCCAGCTCGGCCCGGGCCTCGGCCTGCTCGCCCTGCAGCGCGGCCGACTCCTTTGCCCAGCGGGGGTCGGTGACCCGCTGGGCCGCGGCCTGCTCGATCATCGCGGTGATGCGCAGGTGCGCGGCCAGGGCCTTGGCGCTGCGCGTGCCGGTGAAGGGATGCGGCTTGTACAGCAGCCGGATCGGCTTCTCCGCGTTCAGCAGCCGCTTGACGATGTTCTCGCCGGCCAGCAGCAGCGAGGTGTTGCCGGGGTTGTCGTCCCAGCCCTCCCACGTCGGGGCGTACAGCACGGTCGGGATCGGGTTCTTCGGCGTGCCGGTCCACGACTGGATGGAGGCCAGCTGCGGGCGGCCCACCTCGACGATGTCCTCGTCGCGCACACCGACGTCGGCCAGGGCGTAACGGTCCCGGCCGGCCCGGCCCGCGGTCCACACCTCGTCGTAGACCTTGCTGTAAGGGTTGACGCTGGCGATCTTGTCGCTGTCGCCGTGGCCGATGAAGACGTGCTTCATCGTCGGCACCCGGAGCAGGTGGATGTTCTTGCCGACGTTGGCGGCGTAGAACGCCACCCGCACCGTCGAGAGATCCAGATTCATCAGGTGCACGCCGCCGGGCACACAGAGCACCGGCACCGACGTCGTGGCGAGCTGCGGAACGATGTTGCGCTCACGCAGGAAGATCAGCGGCCGCCCACCGAGCTGGGCCATGGTCTCCAGCCACATGTTGACCTGGTAGGCCGAGTCCTTGGAGCCGGAGAAGTACAGCATCACGGTCGGCCGGTACTCGGCCAGCCAGTCGTCGACCGCCTTGAGGACCTTGGCGTCCGGCGGTACGAGCCGGCTCGGCCGGACGTACGGCAGAAGCGCCGCCAGGTAACCGAACGCGAGGACGAGCGTGAGACCGAGTCCGGCGTAGGCGATGGCGTACCTGCCGGTCTCGACCGCGATCAGCACACCCACCATCGAGAAGATGTCCAGGTGCAGCATCTTCTCCGCAGGCCTGTTCATCAGGCCCTGCGGCGGGGCGTCCCCTATCCGCACCGTCTTCAGGTCGATGTTGCGGGTGACCACCGGCAGCTTGCGGCGCAGCCGGATGAGGGTGACCATCGCGCTCTGGGGCGCCTGGAGTCCGTAGAAGGCCAGCAGGCAGGCGACCGTCACGTAGAACAGCGTCTGCTCTCCGTACCCCATGCGGGAGAGCAGCAGGATCAGCAGCAGCTGACGGACCAGGAAACGGATCGAAAGCCCCGCGCGGACAGCGGCGAGCCGGTTGACCAGATAGCTCCCGCAGTGGTGCAGATACTGGTCGGCCACGTAGGTCACGACGGCAGCGCCTGCGAAGAACCAGAGGTTGGGGATTATGGCCGCGAGCATTATGCACGGGAACCCCAGGGCCATGAGGAGAGCGGCGGCCAGCTCGGAACCACTGCCCACTCGAGCCATGCGAATGGCTTTCGAAATCACGAAGTACCGCTCCCGAGGACGCCGACTGATTACCTTGCGGGGAAAATGTGAAGGCAGAACTCCACGAATTCGGACCCCTGTGGTTCGCACACGGCGTCCACAGGGGTCCGAATAGTCGATTGTCAAGCAGTATTACACATCGGCCTGTCGGTCGAGGACAGCCGCCAGAGCCTGCTCGAAGTCCGACGCCTCGGAGGCGCCGCGGGTCGGGTCCTGCTGGCGTACGTCGATGACATGGCCGGTCATCCCGGAGAGCAGGACGTCGAGGGATGTCCTGGCCACCGCCTCGGAGGAGAGCAGCGTGCCTGCGGGCTCCTCGCCGAACGCCTTGGTACGCATCGGGGTCGCGGTGCGCTCCGGGTTCACGCAGTTCACCCGGACTCCGTCGGCCGCCCACTCGTCCGACAACGCCTGGGTGAGATTCACCATGGCGGCCTTGGTCGACGAGTAGAGGCTGTACTCCGCGCGGCCCCGGGTGTAGCTGCTGGAGGTGTAGAGCAGCAGCTGCCCCTTGGTCTCCGCGAGGTACTTGTACGAGGCGCGGGCGATCTGCACCGGGGCCAGGTAGTTGACGTTCAGCGCTTCCTGGATGGTCGCGCTGTCCGTCTCGGCCAGCTTGCCGATGCGGAGCACGCCCGCGGTGTTGATCACGTAGTCGACGCGGCCGGTGTCCGCGTAGGCCTTGGAGAGCGCGTCGTCGATGTGCTCCGGGTTCTCCACGTGCGTTCCGGTGGTGGAGCGGCCCAGGGCGTAGACGGTGGCACCGTAGGACTCGGCGAGCGTCGCGATGTCCGCACCGATGCCGTACGAGCCGCCGAAGACGACGAGGGTCTTGCCGGTGAGCAGCTCACGGTAGGCGGCTTCGTCGGTCGGGCGCGGGACGGCCGTGGAGGCCAGCTGGAAGAGCTTGTCCGCGATGAAGACGTCGACCGGCTGGGTGACCTTCATGTTGTACTCGTCGCCCTCGACCACGTAGATCGGCACGTCGGGGAGGTACTTCAGGACGACCGAGCAGTCGTCGGTGGCCTGGAAGTTCGGGTCCTCCGCGGCGACCTCGTAGGCCCGGCGGATCGTGGAGAGCTTGAAGGCCTGCGGCGTCTGACCGCGGCGCAGCCGGGAGCGGTCGGGCACGTCGGTGATGAACTCGCCGTCGCCGCCGTGGGTACGGGTCACGATGATCGTGTCCGCGGAGGGGATGGCGACGTCGACCGCCTGGTAGCGGTACAGGGCGTCGACGCAGTCCTGGATGACGCGCTGCGAGAGCAGGGGGCGCACGGCGTCGTGGAACAGGACGTTGCGGTCCTCTCCCTCGGCCAGGCCCTCACCGAGGGCCGCGATGGCGCGCTCGGTGGTCTCGTTACGGGTGGAGCCGCCCTCGATCACCTGGGTGACCTTGGTGAATCCGGCCTTGGCGACGATCTTCTCCACGTCGGGCACGTAGCCCGGAGCCATCAGGACGATGACGTCGTCGATGGAGTCGGCCTGCTGGAAGATCGACAGCGTGTGCTCGATGACAGCCTTGCCTGCGATCTTCAGCAGCTGCTTGGGGATGGACAGACCCACGCGCTGGCCGGTACCGCCGGCGAGCACGACTGCTGTGGTTCGGGCTTTGGCTATGTGCTGAGCAGACACGGACGACCTACCTTGGGGGTGGAAGATACAGCGATGGTTGCACTCTCCGTTTCCGTCTCGCAAGGCGGACGTCGGCCACCGCACACCGTATCGAAACCTTCTGTTGCCCTGCGATCAGGGCGTATACCGGAATTGACTCTCCCCCACCAGGTGACCGACACCACACGATTGAGCGGCATGAATCACCCTTGAGCGTATTCGGTTGCACCGGTCACACGGTGCAAGATCGCACCCGGCCATCGGTCGCCCGGCGCGAAAACACGCACTGCCACCGGTCGCGCGGCGCGAAAACACGCACTGCCACCGGTTTCACGGCGCGAAGAGCGCGCACCGGTGCCGGACAGGCGTGCGGAGCAAGCCCGTCCGGCACCGCTGTCCGGCCCTAGAACGGGTTGAAGTCGTCGAACTCGCGCTGCGCCTCGTCGCGTTCGGCATCTCGGTCACGACGGCGCTGGGCCGCCGGGCGCGGCGCGTCGAAGCGGTGGTCCTCACCACGTCGACCGAGCATCTCCGCGCCTGCCGCCATGGTCGGCTCCCAGTCGAAGACCACGGCGTTGTCCTCGGCGCCGATGGCCACGCCGTCGCCCGCGCGGGCGCCCGCCTTCATCAGCTCGCCCTCGACACCGAGTCGGTTGAGACGGTCCGCGAGGTAGCCGACGGCCTCGTCGTTGCTGAAGTCGGTCTGCCGCACCCAGCGCTCCGGCTTCTCGCCGCGCACCCGGAAGAGGCTGTCCTCTTCCCTGGTGACGGTGAAGCCCGCGTCGTCGACGGCCTTCGGACGGATGACGATACGGGTCGCCACCTCCACGGGCTTGGCCGCGCGCGCCTCGGCGACGATGCCCGCGAGCGCGAAGGAGAGCTCCTTCAGGCCGGTACGGGCGACGGCGGACGCCTCGAAGACGCGGTAGCCCCGCGACTCCAGGTCCGGGCGGATCATGTCGGCGAGGTCCTGGCCGTCGGGGATGTCGACCTTGTTGAGGACGACGATGCGGGGCCGGTTCTCCAGACCGCCGTACTGCTTCAGCTCCTCCTCGATCATGTCGAGGTCGGAGACGGGGTCACGGTCGGACTCCAGCGTCGCGGTGTCCAGCACGTGCACGAGCACCGAGCAGCGCTCCACGTGCCGCAGGAACTCCAGGCCGAGACCCCGGCCCTGGCTGGCACCCGGGATCAGCCCGGGCACGTCGGCGATGGTGTAGACGGTGCTGCCCGCGGTGACCACGCCGAGGTTCGGGACGAGAGTCGTGAAGGGGTAGTCGGCGATCTTCGGCTTGGCCGCCGACAGGACGGAGATCAGCGAGGACTTGCCGGCGCTGGGGTAGCCCACCAGCGCGACATCGGCGACGGTCTTCAGCTCCAGGACGATGTCCCGGGCCTCTCCGGGCTCACCGAGCAGCGCGAAACCGGGGGCCTTGCGCCGGGCGGAGGCCAGCGCGGCGTTGCCGAGGCCGCCGCGGCCGCCCTGCCCCGCGACGAAGGTGGTGCCCTGGCCCACGAGGTCGGCCAGCACCTCGCCGTTCCTGTCGAGCACGACCGTGCCGTCGGGCACGGGCAGGACCAGGTCCTGTCCGTCCTTGCCGGAACGGTTGTCGCCCGCGCCGGGCTGACCGTTGGTGGCCTTGCGGTGGGGGCTGTGGTGATAGTCGAGGAGCGTGGTGACGGACTGGTCGACGACCAGGGTCACATCGCCGCCACGGCCGCCGTTGCCGCCGTCCGGACCGCCGAGCGGCTTGAACTTCTCACGGTGTACGGAGGCGCAGCCGTGGCCTCCGTTACCCGCGGCGACGTGCAGTTCGACGCGGTCCACGAAGGTGGTCATGGTGGGATCCTCCAGTTACATGCATGCAGAAATGTCTCACTCGCGCCGTCCCCGCACAGGGAGAAAGCTGTCTCTCATGGGAGAAACACGCGAAAGGCGGACCCGCTTCCCGTACGGGAAGTGAGGTCCGCCTCCGCAGAAACCGCTCGACGAGCGCCGAAAATCAGCCGGCGATCGGAACGATGTTCACGACCTTGCGGCCACGGTGCGTGCCGAACTCGACCGCACCGGCGGCGAGTGCGAACAGCGTGTCGTCGCCGCCACGGCCGACGCCCGTGCCCGGGTGGAAGTGGGTGCCGCGCTGGCGGACCAGGATCTCACCGGCGTTGACGGCCTGACCGCCGAAGCGCTTCACGCCGAGCCGCTGAGCATTGGAATCGCGCCCGTTCCGGGTGGACGATGCGCCCTTCTTGTGTGCCATGTCTCCTCAGTCCCTTACTTCGCAGCCGCGGGGATACCGGTGACCTTGATCGCCGTGTACTGCTGACGGTGACCCTGGCGACGGCGGTAGCCGGTCTTGTTCTTGTAGCGAAGGATGTCGATCTTCGCGCCCTTGTGGTGGTCCACGACCTCGGCCTGGACCTTGATCCCGGCCAGCACCCACGGGTCGCTGGTCACGGCGTCGCCGTCGACCACGAGCAGGGTCGAGAGCTCGACCGTGTCGCCAACCTGGGCAGTGGAAATCTTGTCAACCTCAACGATGTCACCGACAGCAACCTTGTGCTGGCGGCCACCGCTGCGCACGATGGCGTACACGCGGATCTCTCTCTCGCTCGGAACGGATCCCCTGATGCCAGCCGCCCGCACGGGCCGGGGCCCGCGACGATCCGGAAGGATGAGCGGCCTCTCCTGACGGACGAGTCCACCGGGAGGAATGTGCTCAGGGGGTGGGCGCGCATGGGAAACACGCCGAGGGGCAAGGTTACGGGGCCGCCCCTCAGAGGGTCAAACCGGGTCGCCCCCGACAGGGGCCACGCCCCGCCGGACCGCCCCGATACCGACCACGGCCGTGACGGGCCTCACACGCTCAGGCGCTGTCTCCACCACGTGGCGCACCCCTCCCCACCGGCGTGGCGACACCGGCAAGGCGACACCGGCGTGGCGACCCTCCCCGCGGCAGCAGACGGCACGCTGCGGACGGCGCCGTCCGCCGCGGCGATCGGTGGGCGCCGGTCCGCTGCGAGGCGGTCACAGCGCCCCGAGGGCGCCTTCCCTCCGGCACTCGGGCATCCGGCCCCGACGCCGGCAGGAAGGCCGGCACCCGGCGTGCAGGAAGGCCGCCGTCCAGCACGAAGGAGGTGCGGGGCCCTCGTCCTGCGCGGGCCCCGCACCTCCTTCATCGCTGTGCGACTGCCGGTCAGCTCCCGGTGTCGGCCGAGACCGACGCCTGCGACGGCTGCTCCGCGGCGACCGCCTTCTTCGCTGCCGCCTTCTTGGCCGTCGTCTTCTTCGCGGCGGTCTTCTTGGCAGCCGTCTTCTTGGTGGCCGCCTTCTTGGCCGTGGCCTTCTTCGCCGTCTTGCGTGCCGTCTTCTTCGCCGGCGCCTCCGCTTCCGCGCCCTCCGGGACCGGAGTGGCCTCGGCCGATTCGGCAACGGGCTCAGGTGCGACGGCGGGCTCCGGCTCGGTGGAACCGGTCACCACGACGACCTCGGCCGCGTCCGCGCCCACGGGCGAGCCCGCGGGGGCGGTGACCTTGCGGGTCACTCGGCGACGGGCCCGCGGCGGGGCGGCCTCCGGGACCACCTCCTCGGGGACCGCCTCGGGCTGCGGGGCCTCTGCCGGGGCCTCCTCGACGACCGGGGCTTCCTCGGCGACGGGAGCCGTCACCGAGGCCGTGGCCTCGACCGGCTCGGCCGGGGCCGGCGAGCCCGCCGGAGCGGTCGCCTTGCGGGTCGCACGACGGCGCGTACGGCCCTGAGGGGCCTCGGCGGCCGGCTCCGGCTCCACGACCGGTTCCACGACGACGACCTGCTCGGGCTCCACGATCACGACCGGCTCCGGCTCGGCCACCGGGGCCGCCGCGGCCTTCGGGGCACCCACCGGGGCCGACGCCCTGCGGGTCGCACGGCGACGGCCACGACCGCGCGTGGCAGCCGCCTCGGCCTCGGCCGCGCTGCTGTACAGCTCCTCGTCCGGGACGAACTCCGGCTCGGGCAGCGCCACCGGGGCGGCCACCTCTGCAGCCACCTCGGCCTCGGTCTCGACCTCGGACACGTACTCGTGCTCGTGCTCGTGGTCCTGGCCCGCACCGCCGCGGCCACGCTTCTTGGAACGCTTGCCGTTGCCGCCACCACCGACCGAGGTCGGCTGCTCCATGTGCACGATCACACCGCGCCCGTTGCAGTGGACACAGGTCTCGGAGAAGGACTCCAGCAGGCCCTGGCCCACCCGCTTGCGGGTCATCTGGACCAGGCCGAGCGAGGTGACCTCGGCGACCTGGTGCTTCGTGCGGTCGCGTCCCAGGCACTCCAGCAGGCGCCGGAGCACCAGATCCCGGTTGGACTCCAGCACCATGTCGATGAAGTCGACGACGACGATGCCGCCGAGGTCGCGCAGCCGCAGCTGACGCACGATCTCCTCGGCCGCCTCCAGGTTGTTCTTGGTGACGGTCTCCTCAAGGTTGCCGCCCTGCCCGGTGAACTTGCCGGTGTTGACGTCGACGACGACCATCGCCTCGGTCTTGTCGATCACCAGCGAGCCGCCGCTCGGCAGATAGACCTTCCGGTCCAGCGCCTTCATCAGCTGCTCGTCGATCCGGTACGTCGCGAAGATGTCGACCTCGGACGTCCACCGCGACAGGCGGTGCGTCAGGTCGGGTGCCACGTGCGAGACGTAACCGTGAATGGTCTCCCACGCGTCGTCACCGCTGACGATGACCTTGGAGAAGTCCTCGTTGAAGATGTCACGGACGACCCGGACGGTCATGTCCGGCTCGCCGTACAGCAGCGTCGGCGCGTTGGAGCTGCTGGTGCTCTTCGACTTCTTCTGGATGTCCTCCCACTGCTCCTGCAACCGCTCGACATCGCGACGCAGCTCGTCCTCGCTGGCACCCTCCGCCGCGGTACGGACGATGACGCCCGCGTCCTCGGGAACGATCTTCTTGAGGATGGTCTTCAGCCGGGCCCGCTCGGTGTCGGGCAGCTTGCGGCTGATGCCGGTCATCGAGCCCTCGGGCACGTAGACCAGGTAGCGGCCGGGCAGCGAGACCTGACTGGTCAGGCGGGCGCCCTTGTGACCGATCGGGTCCTTGGTCACCTGGACGAGGACGGACTGGCCGGACTTCAGCGCGGTCTCGATGCGGCGCGGCCCGTGGGCCATGCCCAGGGCTTCGAAGTTCACCTCACCGGCGTACAGGACGGCGTTGCGGCCCTTGCCGATGTCCACGAAGGCCGCCTCCATGGACGGCAGTACGTTCTGCACCTTGCCCAGGTAGACGTTGCCGACGTAGCTGGTGGCCTGCTCCTTGTTGACGTAGTGCTCGACGAGCACGTTGTCCTCAAGGACACCGATCTGCGTACGTTCGCCGTTCTGGCGGACGACCATCACGCGCTCGACGGCCTCGCGGCGCGCCAGGAACTCGGCCTCGGTGATGATCGGGACGCGGCGGCGGCCCTGCTCACGGCCCTCGCGGCGGCGCTGCTTCTTCGCCTCCATGCGGGTCGAGCCCTTGATGGACTGGACCTCGTCGAAGCCCGTACCGTGCTCGCGCTCTTCCTTCTTGCGGGGCTCGCGGACCTTGACGACCGTGCGCTCCGGGTCGTCCATGGCACCCTCGGCCGTGACGTCACCGCTGCGACGGCGGCGACGACGGCGACGACGGCTGCTGCTGGATCCGCCGGCGGACTCCTCGTGGTCCTCCTCGGCCTCCTCGGCCTCCTGGTCCTCTTCGGCATGCTCGTCGGCAGCGGCCTCGTCGCCGTGCTGCTCCGCGGCCTCGTCGCCCTCGCTGGGCTCACCACGACGGCGGCGACGGCCTCCGCGACGGCGACGGCGCGAAGGCCGGTCCCCGTACTCGTCCGTCTCCTCGCCCTCGTGCTCACCCTCGTCCTCGGGCTCGGGCTCGTGCTCGTGCTCGGGCTCGGGCTCCTCGGCGTGCTCCTCCACCGCGGCAGCGGCGGCCGGCTCGGGCTCGGCGGCCTCGCCGCGACGACGGCGACGACGGCGCGAACCACCCTGCGGCGCGGCCTCAGCGGCCGGGGCCTCCGTGACGGCGGCCGGCTCCTCGACCGTCTCGACCTCCTCCTCGACCTCTTCATGGCGCGAGGCGGCAGCGGCGGCGGCCGCGGTCTCCGGGGTCTGGAACATCGGCTCGGCGAAGACCGGCGCCTGGAACACGGCCACGGCGGGGCGCGTCGCGCGACCGCTCTTCTGTACGGGTTCCTCGGTCCTGCCGGTGAACTCGGGCCGGCCTGCGGCAGCCGTGGCCCGGCGGCGCTGGCGGCCTCGGGGAGCCGCTTCCTCCACCTCGGCGGGCTCGGCGGCCGGCTCCTTGGCAACCGCCTCGGGCACGCTCTCGCGGGTGTCCTCGGCGGCCTGCGGCGCACCCGCCGGAGCGGTCGCCTTGCGCACCGCACGACGACGTCCGCGCGGGGCCTCCGCGACCTCGACGTTCTCGGCTGCCTCGCCGACGGCTTCTTCCGCTGCCGCGGGCGCGGCGGGCTCGGCCGCTGCCTCCCCGTGCTGCGGTGCACCGGCCGGAGCCGAAGCCCTGCGCCGGGTGCGTCCGCGCGGCGCGGCGGCCACGGGCTCAGCGGCCGGGGCGGCCTCCTCGGGCTCGGCACTCGCCGCGGGCGCTGCTTCTTCCACGATCTCGACGGCCTCGGCGGCCTGCGGCGCACCCGCGGGGGCCGTCGCCTTGCGCACCGCACGACGACGCGTACGCGCAGGCGCAGCCACCTCAGGCTCAACCTCGGACACAGCCTCGGACACCGCCTGAGGC